>DASTFB010000055.1 GCA_035709005.1 Candidatus Methylomirabilota bacterium
TCTCGATCGCCCCCAGCGTGCAGAGCTCGTCGATCCGCTCCGGCGCGTAGCCCAGGATCTCGGTGAGGACCTTGTGCGTGTGCTCACCGACCCGGTAGGGCGCGGGGCCGCGCGGGCCGGGCGCCTGCCCGTCGACCCGGACCGGCGTCGCCGTGACCCGCACGCGGCCGCGGGCCGGATGCGGCACCTCGGCGAAGGCGCCGCGGGCGATCATGTGCGGGTGCTCGATCACCTCCTGGGGAGACAGCACCGGGACCGCGGGAAGGCGGGCGCGCGTGAGCGTTTGCACCGCCTCGTCCACGCTCGCGAAGCGGCCGAGCCAGTCGACGATGATTTCGCGCAGGGCCGGCCAGTTCTGGCGCCGGGCGATCGGCGTCGCGAAGCGCGGATCGTCGTTCAGCTCCGGCCGCCCCATCAATCCGAGCAGCCGCGACCACAGCTGCGGGGCGCCGACCGTCTGCATGGCGAGCTCCCGCTGGCCGATCCGGTGCACGATCATGCCGGGGCGCGGCCCGGGCCAGACGGGGCCGCCGTTCAGCACGCTGCCGAACGTCACGTCCTCGGCCGACACCAGACACTCGAGCATCGAGACGTCCAGCCAGGCGCCAGCGCCGGTCCGGTTCCGGCGCAACAGCGCGGCCAGGATGGCGCCGAAGGCGTGGGTGCCAGCCAGCACGTCGGCCGCCTGCAGGTAGGAAACCCGGGGGTGCGGATCGGGCTCGCGCTCCAGGTCCATCAGCCCCGACATGGCGTTGATGATGTGGGCGAAGGCTGTCATGGAGGCCAGCGGCCCGGTCTGGCCGAACCCCGAGATCGAGCAGTAGACGAGGTCGGGCTTGATGGCCGAGGCGGTCGCGTAGTCGCAGCCCAGCCGGGTCATGACGCCGGGGGCGAAGTTCTCCACGACCACGTCGGCCACCCGGACCAGATCGAGGGCGACCTCTCGGCCCTTGGGCTGGGCCAGGTCGATGGCGACCCCCAGCTTGCCGACGTTGATGCGGATGAAGTAGCTGCTCTGATCGTTCCGGACCTCGACGAGCTGGGCCGCGCCCCGGCGCACCTCGTCGCCCTCGGCGGGGCGCTCCACTTTGATCACGCGAGCGCCCAGGTCGGCGAGCAGGCGCGTGCAGTAGGGACCGGCCAGGACGCGCGAGAAGTCGAGGACGGTGAGGCCTGCGAGGAGGCTCGGGTCGGGGCTCACGCCGACGACCCTCAGGCCTTGAAGGTCGAAATCACCGTCTGGTGGCCGCCGTTCTCTACGAACGGCTCTTCGCGGTACAGGCCCAGGGCCTCCAGGACCGGCCGGTCCTGGATGGAAAAGAGCACGGCAGGGTCACTCGTGGACACGTTCGCGTGTTCGTGGAGGGCCCAGGCCGGCAGCGCCAGGATGTCGCCCCGGCCCCAGGCGAAGCGGCAGCCGTCGGCGATCGTCTCCCCGGCGCCCTGGACGACGTAGTACACGGCGCTGCCGGTGTGACGGTGGGCCTTCAATCGCTGGCCAGGGCGGAGCATCTGAATCCAGCAGGCCATCGTCGGCAGCAGGGAGCGGCCGGTCTGGGGGTGCGTGTACTCGAGGGCGATGCCGTCGTACTCGTCGCCTTCCACGTCGCGCAGGGCAGCCAGCGACGGCCACGTCTTCGCCCAGGAGTAGAGCAGCAGTGGCGAGGAGAGCTGTCGCTCCTTCACCCAGGTCGGGCTCAGGCCGACATGGCCGTGGAGCTGAGCCGAGGCGTTGTTCGGCTTGCTCAGCGGCACCCGGGGCTGGTCGTAGAGCTGAAAGAACATGGCGTTGAGGGCCTGCACCAGGGGGACGTCGAGACCGTCCATCCAGACCACCGGCTTGTCGGTCTCGTTGCCGTGATCGTGCCACGTCCAGCTCGGCGTCAGGATGAGGTCGCCGGGCATCATGTAGACACGCTCACCGTCAACGGCGGTGTAGGCGCCTTCACCGTCCATGATGAAGCGGATCGCCGTCGGCGTATGACGGTGGGCACGGGCCACCTCGCCCGGCAGGAGGAGCTGGACGGCGGCAATCATGGTGTTGGTCGTTGCCCATCGGCCATCGAGGCCGGGGTTGAACAGCTGCAACGCCCGGCGCTCCTCTCCGACCGGCACGACCTCTCCCGACTCTCGCACCAGCGACTCCAGCAGCGATGACGTCCAGAGGTAGGGGACGGCTCTGGGCTGGGGGTGCCGCGTCATCTCGCTGGCGAGCTCCCAGAGGCCGTAGAGGTAGGCAGCGTGCATCCGCTGGTGGAAGTCCTGTTCACGAGTCACGGCAATCTCCTTGCTCGCCATGTGCGCTCCCCCCTCAGGCCGGGCTTGCGAGCTCCCGCGCCCGGGTTTTCTCGAGGGTGATCAGCCGGTCGAACAGAGTACTGGCCTGGTGGCCGGCGCCGCCGGCCTCGAGACAGCCCTGAAACTTCTCGAACAGCTCGGCATCCGAAAGCGGCACGTCGGCGTGGCCGGTGGCGCGGCGGACCTGCGGGCCCTGCAGGCTCCGGCCGGAGTCGAGCGTCACCGTCACCCGGTCGAAGGGCGCGGCGCCGGAGTTGTCCGTGTCGTACTCGGTCGTCGTGTCGATGGCGACGCGCTCGATCATCGCCTGGATGTCATCCCGCCGGACGAACACGTCGCTGAGCTCGGGCAGCCCGACACGGCGGGCGACGAGCGCGCTGCTCATCGCGAACTCCATGCTGAACTTGGCCTCGAGACCCGTCCTGGGGCGGTGGTTGCGCAGGATGGTCGCGAAGCGGTCGCTGATCGCGACGCGGATCTCGCGGACCTCCTCCGGGTCGACGGGGTGGCTCTTGAAGAGCGCGAGGGCGCCGTCGATCGCCCGATGCGTGCAATAGCACGTCGGATACTTCTTGATCGAGAGCCCTTCGGTGAGGATGCGCCACTCCTTGCCGAGCGAGGCCGGCTCGGTGGAGCGGTCGACCTCGCCGTGCTGCGAGGTGGCCGACAGGAACCCCTGCGGGTGCTCCAGCGCGTCGAGATGGGCGGTGAATCCCGCGGCGGCGAGCCGCGCGGCCAGCAGTCCGGCGTGCGCGGCGCGGCCGGCATGAAACGGCTTCGTCATCGTGCCGAAGTTCGCCATCAGTCCGGCGCTCTGTGATGCCCCGAGGGCGATGGCCATCGCCGCCCGGGTCGCGTCGAGCCTGTGCAGCGAGGCGCAGGCCGCGGCGGCGCCGATCGGGCCAAAGATGCCGGTCGGGTGCCAGCCCTTGACGTGGTGGAATCCGCGTTCCCGCCAGACGAGCTCCGCCCACGCCTCGTAGCCCGCGAGGTACGCGGTGAGCAAGTCTTCGCCCGAGACGCCGAGCACCTCGCCCTCGGCGAGGATCGCGGGAACCAGCACGGTGCTGGGGTGACCCCGCAGCGCAACGTCATCGTAGTCGAGCGCGTGCCCCGCCGTCCCGTTGATCCAGGCGGCCTCGGGGGCAGGGGCCCGCAAGGCGCTGAAGTACAGCGTCGCCGGGCCGCCCGAGCCGACATCGAGCGTGCGGCGGAGGATCTGAGGCGCGGCCTCGTTGCGGCCGGCGATCATCGTGCCGGTGCAGTCGATGAACCCCATGCGGGCCACCCGCACCGCCTCGGCAGGGATCCGGTCGTAGGTCAGTCCGGCGACGAAGGCCCCGAGCGAGTAGGTCAGTGACATACCCGTTCCCCCTTGCACCGAAAGCTTAGGCCGCGGCGCTGACCGGGGGCAAGAGGGCCCGGGCGGCGCTATACTCGGGCTCCCGACCCGGGGAAAGGAGCCCTGTATGCGCTACGAGCTCATCTCCGCCGACTGCCACGTCGACCTGTGCTGGCTGCCGCCTGATCTGTTCACCACCAACGCCTCGCCCGAGATGCGCGAGCGCATGCCGTACGTCACTGACGGGCCGGCCGGGCCCGTGTGGACGACGAAGAAGGGCGCCAACCTGGGGCACGTCAACGGGATGGGCTCGGCCGGACGACAGTACGTCCCGGGCAAGATCCATCGGGCCGATCGCATGGCTGCCACCGGGCTCTACGAGGACGGCCGGCGGGGCATCCGCCGCCTCACCGATCCCGAGCTCCGGATCAAGGACCAGGACCGTGACGGCGTGCAGGCCGAGGTCCTCTACGGCGTACTCGGCGCCAGCAGCCGGCTCAACGACCCCGAGGCGTCGGTGGAGGTGATGCGCATCTACAACGAGTGGCTGGCGGACTTCTGCGCGACGCATCCCGAGCGCTTCGCGGGCCTGGCCTCCATCCCCAACCATCCCGTCGACGCCGCCATCACCGAGGTGGAGCGCGTGGCCAAGCGCGGCATACTACGCGGGCTCGACATCGCCAACTCGCCCGACCTCAAGCCGCTGTGGGACCCGTACTGGAACCCGCTGTGGGAGGCCGTCAATGCCACCGGGCTGCCGCTGCACTTCCACACGGTGGGCGGCTACACGCCGGACCACATCCGGAAGATCGTCCTCCTGGGCTCCGACCCCACCCGCGCCGCGCTGCCTGACGCGCCGGCCGTCGAGCTGCCGGTTGCGCGGGCGGCGTTCGCGGTGAACCTCACCGCCTTCCAGATCAATATGGCCAACGTGCTCACCTCGATGGTCTTCGGCGGCGCGCTCGAGCGCTACCCGCGGCTGAGGCTGGTGCTGGGCGAGGCCGGGATCGGCTGGATCCCCTACGTGCTCTGGCGGATGGACGCCGAGTGGGAGGACCAGTTCAAGGACCTGTCGCTGAAGATGCCGCCCAGCGACTACTGGCGGCGCCAGTGCTGGGCCACGTACCAGACCGACCCGATCGGGGTCAAGCTGCTGGACGAGCTGGGCGCGGACAAGGTCATGTGGGGTTCGGACTTCCCGCACCCCGACGGCGTCTGGCCGGACTCGCGCGAGTACATCGAGCGCGAGCTGGGGCACCTGCCCGCCGACGCGCGTCGCAAGATCGTCTGCGAGAATGCCGCCCGGCTCTACGGCTTTTCGCTCTCGTGAGGCCATGACGAGCTAGCATGGAGTTCGGGTTCACCCGCGACGAGCAGGCCTTCCGCGACGAGGTCCGCCGCTTCGCGACCGAGCACCCCGCGGCGCGCTTCCCCCTCGATGGCATGGACGCCGGCTACGGCTCCGGCGCCCACTCGCGCGCCTTCCTCGAGGCCCTGGGGGCCCGCGGCTGGCTGGCCATGACCTGGCCCCGCGCCTGCGGCGGCGCCGAGCGCCCGCTGTTCTTCAAGCTGGTGTTGCTGGAGGAGCTGGCGGGGGCCGGCGCGCCGTTCGGTCCCCTGGCTGGCTGCTGGCAGACGGCCGAGGCGATCATCGCGTACGGCACCGAGCGGCTGCGGCGCGAGGTCCTGCCCGCCATCGCGCGGGGCGAGGCGACGTTCTGGCAGGGCTACAGCGAGCCTGGCGCCGGCTCCGATCTCCTCTCCCTCACCACCGAGGCCAGGCGCGACGGAGAGCACTGGATCATCCGTGGCCACAAGATCTGGTCGAGCCACGCCGGCATCGCCACCCACGGCCTCGTGCTCACGCGCACGAGCCGCCAGGCCCGCCGCAGCCGCGGCTTCACCATGTTCGTGATCCCCAACGGCACGCCCGGCATGGACATCCGGCCGATTCGCAGCCTCACCGGCGACGTCTACCACTACGAGGTGTTTCTCGACGACGTCCGCGTGCCGGCCGACCTCATGCTCGGTCCCGAGGGCGAGGGCTTCCAGGCGTTGCTCAACGGCCTCGACTCCGATCGTTTCTGGGGCCGCTACTACAAGGCCCCGGCCCTGGAGCGGGCGCTCCATCAGCTCGTGGAGTACGCCAACACGACCGTCGTGAACGGCGCGCCGCTGGCGCGCGATCCCGTCGTGCGGCGCCGGCTGGCCGGCCTGGCCACCGAGATCGCCGCCCTGCGCACGCTGTTCTACCGCGCCGCCTGCCTGCTGCGCGACGGCGCGCCGATCACGTACGAGACCGCGGTTGCCAAGGTGATGGCCGACGAGCTGGGCCAGAAGCTCGCGCGCCTGGGGATGGACCTGCTGGGGCCGTGGGGGCCGCTCCGCACAGGATCGCGCCGGGCCCGGCTCGGCGGCCGCATCGCGCACGACTACCTGACGAGCCTGGGCCACACGATCGCCGGCGGCACCGCCGAGATATTGAGGACGACGGTCGCCGTGCGCGGTCTGGGCCTGCCCGCCGAGCCGCGGGCCTGAGCATGGACTTCACCCTCTCCCCGGCCCAGCAGCTTCTCGTCGCTACCGCCCGGGACTTTCTGGGCAAGCACTGTCCGCCCGAGACAGCCCAGCGCCTGGCCCTGGACACGCGCGGATTCGACGAGGGGCTCTGGCGCCGGATGGCCGAGCTGGGCTGGCCGGGACTGCTGATCCCCGGCGACCTCGGCGGCAGCGACGGCACGCTGCTCGACGTGATCCTGCTGGTGGAGGAGATGGGACGGGCGGCGCTGCCGAGCCCGTTCGTGACGAGCGCGGTGGTGGCCACCTCGCTGCTCGTCGCCGCCGCCAGCGTCGAGCAGCGCGGGCGTCTGCTGCCGGCCATGGCCACAGGGGAACGGATCGCCACGATGGCGCTCGTCGAAGAGGACGGGTCGTTCGATCCGACGGCTCTGGCGCTGCGCTGCCAGGCGCCCGGCCGCCTGACCGGCACCAAGCTGTTCGTCAGGGATGCCCACGTGGCCGACGATCTCATCGTGGTCCTGGGTGGCGGCGACCTGCTCCTGTTACCGGCCGACCGCCCCGGCATCGCGCGGCTGCCCCTCGACACGCTCAGCGGTGAGAGGACGTTCGAGGTGATCTTCGATGCGGTCGAGGTGCACGCGGGTGACCAGCTGGGCGCGCCTGGGCGCGGCCGGGGCGCGCTGGCCGCGGCGCTGACCGCCGGCGCCCTGGCACGCACGGCCGAGATGGTCGGCGCGGCCCAGCGGGTGCTGGACCTGGCGGTGGAGCACGCTCGGACCCGCGTGCAGGGTGGCCGCCCCATCGGCGGCTACCAGGCGATCCAGCACGCCTGCGCGGATCTCGTGCGCGACGTCGATGCCTCGCGCGGACTGCTCCACGTCGCCGCCTGGAAGGTGAGCGAAGGCCTCGAGGCCGGGCTCGACGTGGCCACGGCCAAGGCGTACGCGGGCGAGGCCTGCCTGGCGGTCGCGCGCCGCGCCCACCAGATCTTCGGCGCCATCGGCTACTGCGAGGAGCACCCCCTGCACCTGCTCCACAAGCGCATCCAGGCGGCGAGCGTGGATTTCGGCGACACCGCGCTGCACCTGGAGACCGTCGCCCGGCAGATCGGCCTGCGCTGAGGCGCGCCGCATGCCGGCGCGCCGATGCGGGGTGCGGCCAGCGTCGGGAGGCCGAGCCTCAGGCGGCGGGCGGCCGCGCCGCCTGCGCGCGCCGGATGGCTTCGCGGACGCGACCGGATGTCGCCGGCATGTCGATGCTCTCCACTCCCAGGGGGCGTAGCGCATCCAGGATCGCGAGGATGACGGCCGGCGGCGCCCCGACCGAGCCGACCTCGCCCAGCCCTTTCACGCCCAGAGGGTTCGTCTTGCAAGGAATCTCGGCCAGGGCCACCGTGAAGGCCGGCAGATCGTCGCCTCTCGGCATGCAGTACTCGGCAAAGGTCGCCGACAGGTTCTGTCCGGACGAGCGGTCGTACACGACGTGCTCGAAGAGGGCCTGGCCGATGCCCTGGGCGAGGCCGCCGTGGAGCTGTCCCTCGCAGATCAAGGGATTGAGCGCGCGGCCGACGTCGTCCACGATGGTATAGCGCTCCAGCCGCACCTGGCCCGTCTCCGGATCGACCTCGACCTCGCCCACGTGCGCCGCGTTGGGAAAGTTCGGCGGCTCGGAGCCGAAGCTGCCGCTGGCCTCGAGACCGATGCCGAGCTCGGCCAGCGGCCCCGCCGGCGCGTAGGCCGCGCGCGCCACCGCCGCGAAGGGCATCGCGCGATCGGTGCCCACCACCCGGAAGGCGCCTGCCGAGAACGCGATGTCGGCGGGCGCGGCCTCCAGGAGGTGCGCGGCCACGCGGGTGGCCTTCTCGATGAGCGCGTCCGTGGCCGCCCGCAGGGCGTTGCCGCCCACCATGGAGCTGCGCGAGGCGTAGGTGCCCCGGCCGAAGGGGACCTGGTCGGTGTCGCCCTGCACGAAGCGGATGCTCTCGAACGGCACGCCCAGCCACTCCGAGACCATCTGCGCGTAGACGGTGGCGTGGCCCTGCCCGTGCGAGAAGGTGCCGGCGACGATGGTGACGGTACCGGAGGGGTCGCAGCGCAGCTCCATGCGCTCGTTGAAGACCCCGCTCTCCTCGAGCGAGAAGGCCAGTCCGCGTCCGCGCAGCTTGCCCCGTTGCCCGCTCGCCGCCTGCCGCGCCGGGAAGCCCTTCCAGTCCGCCAGGTCCAGACAGTGATCCATGATCCGGGCAAACTCGCCGCTGTCGTAGGTGAGGCCCGTGGGGATCCGGTGGGGCATGGCGTCGGGCCGGATGAAGTTGCGCCGGCGGATCTCGACGACGTCGATGCCGGTGACCAGGGCCGCCCGATCCAGCAATCGCTCGGTGAGATAGACCGCCTCCGGCCGTCCGGCTCCGCGGTAGGGCGCCGTCGGCGAGGTGTGGGTGAAGACTGCCCGGGTGGTGAGGAAGACCGCCGGCACGGCATAGGCGCTGGGCACCAGCTGCACGGAGAAGAGCAGCGGTGCGACGGCGGCGCCGGCCACGTAGGCGCCGAAGCCCTGCAGGGCCCGGGCCCGGATCGCCAGCATGCGGCCCTGGGCGTCCAGCGCCATCTCGCCGTACACGACCTGGTCGCGCCCGTGAGCGTCGCCCAGCAGACTCTCCGATCGCGTCGCCGTCCACTTTACCGGCCGGCCGCAGCGCCGCGACGCCCACAGGACCAGCGCGTCCTCGGGATAGCCGTCGCCCTTCATGCCGAACCCTCCGCCGACGTCCGGGGCGATCACGCGGAGCTTCGTCTCCGGCAGCCGAAAGACCCGCTGGGCGATCGTGGTGCGGACACCGTGCGGGTTCTGCGTGCTGGTGTAGAGGGTGGCGGTGCCGTCCGGGTCCCAGGCGCCCAGCGCGCACCGCGGCTCCAGCGCGTTGGCCGAGATGCGGTTGTTCTCGAGACGCACCGACACCACGTGAGGGGCCCGGGCGAAGGCGGCGGCGGTTGCCGCCTCGTCGCCCATCCGGAGCTCCACGCACACATTGCCCGGGGCGTCGTCCCAGACGCGCACCGCCCCGTCGGCCACCGCATCCTCCACGTCCACGACGGCGGGCAGCGGCTCGTACTCCACCTCGACCAGCGCGGCGGCGTCGCGCGCCTGGGCGGCACTCTCCGCCACCACGAAGGCGACCCGATCGCCCACGTGGCGTACCCGATCGGCCGCGAGGATGGGCCGGAAGGTCCGGTGCCCTTTGGGGCCGCCACGGTCCTCGGGCATGAATAGCGGGGGCAGGCCGCCCAGGCCGTCGGCCACCACGTCGGCGCCGGTCAGCACGGCCAGCACGCCGTCGGCGGTCATGGCGTGGGACAGGTCGATGCGCGCGATGCGCGCGTGGGGATGCGGGGAGAGCACGACCGCGGCGTAGGCCTGGCGCGGCAGCGTGACGTCGTCGACGTACCGTCCGCGGCCCGTGACGAAGCGCTGGTCCTCGACGCGCCGTACCGGCTGACCGATCCCGAAATCGCTCATGGGGTCGTCCTCTGAGGGGCTGGCGAGGGTATACCGTCCGGCGACGGCCTCGTCAACCGTCGGTTTGACAGCGCGCTCGCCGGTCCACTACAGTCGCCGGCCGATGCGGATCGCGGTCCCGCCCCCGGCCCAGACGCTCGACCTCGTCATGGGCGACGGCGCTGGCATCCGTGTCCGCCGTCACGGGCGGAGCGAGGCCGCCGTGCGGCTCGTCATGTCCAATGGTAACGGCTTCGCGATCGACGGGTACTACCCGTTCTGGGGCCCCCTCACCGACCGGTTCGAGATCGTCGTCTTCGACTTCCGCAACCACGGTCAGAATCCGCCCGCCGCGTCCGGGCGCGACGGCCACACGTACGCCCAGATGACGCTCGACCTCGACCGGGTCGTGCGCGAGGTCGGCGCGCGCTGGAGCGGCAAGCCGTGCGTCGGCGTGTTCCACTCCATGTCCGCCCGCACGGCGATGAAGCACGCCCTCGAGCTCGGCTTCCCCTGGCAGGCCCTGATCCTGTTCGATCCCCCCAACGTGCCGCCTCCCGGCCATCGCACGTACGAGCTCATGGATGTCTTCGAGCACCGGCTCGCCGACTGGGCGATGCGCCGGCCGGACCGCTTCGCCGAGCCGTCGGAGCTGGCCCGGCAGTACGCGGAGACGCGCGCCCACGCCAACTGGGTGCCCGGCGCCCACGAGCTGATGGCCCGGGCCGTCCTGCGCCGCGGCGACGCGGACGCCGGCTGGGTGCTGGCCTGCCCGCGGGAGCTGGAGGCCTCGATCTACCTGCAGGCGATGACCCTCAACCTCTGGCCGCCCGCCGACGCCTACGGCGGGCCGGTCAAGCTGATCGCCGCCGACCCGACGGTCCCCGGCGCCCCGGGTCCCGCCTTCGCCAACCGGGCGCTGGCCGAGGACTTCGGCTACGTGTACGAGGCGATCCCGGGGACCGGCCACATGCTGCAGATCCAGAAGCCGGACGAGTGCCGCCGGGCGACGCTCAGCTTCCTCGCGGAGCTCGGCATCCGCTGACGCCGGCGACGAGGTGGGCCCTGGCGCCCTCCAGCCACGGCACGTCCTTGGGTAGCAGCACCGAGGCGGGGCGGATCAGGAACGAGGCGGCGTCCGTCCCCGGCGGCGGCGTCCGCCGGTCGCGCAGCGCCGTCGCCGCGTCCAGCAGACACTTGCGCACCCGGATGATGGCGATGTCGGCCTTTCCCAGGTGCTCCCGGGTGCGGTCGTACACGGGCCCCTGGCTCTCGGTGATCGCCTTGTCCTGGGCGCCCACGCCGGGGACCCCGAAGAACTTGCGGCCCTGGTGCGCCGCCCAATCCATCGCGTAGTCGTTGCGCCGATCGGCGCGGGGCCGGATGTCGCCGTACGGCTCGCTGGTGGCGGGCGCGTAATCCAGGATGTGGATGCTGAGCCCGGCGCCCAACGCCGCTCGCTCCTCGGCCGTCAACGGCCGCGCGCCGTGCCAGGAGATGCACCAGTTCACCAGGTGCTCGTCGTCCACCGGCACCCAGACGTGCGAGTGCATGAGCGGGTCCGGGGTGGGATCGGTCGGGGGCAGGGTGTGAAACGGCATGTGGAATTGCGTGATGCGCCAGTAGCACATCCCGGCGCCGGTCTCGCGGCCGGCGGCGATCAGCATGCCGTAGTCGGCGTCCGCCACCTCCACGCGCGGCGCCCGCTCGAGCTGCGCGGCCAGCGCGAACCCGGCCGCGGCTTTGTCCAGCTCGCCGCGCAGGGCGTCGTCGCCGGCGTCCAGCACACCGTGCAGGAACGAGATGTGGGACGGGTCGATCCCGCCCTCGAGCCCCTGCAGATAATTGCACTCCTGGTAGAACTTCGAGACGAAGCGCTGCTCGTCGGGGACCAGCGCCCACTCGAGGTCGGGCACAGCCGGCGGGGGATCGGCCGGCCCCATGTACGTCCAGACGACGCCACCGCGCTCGGCGCACGGGTAGGCGGGATGGCGGACTTTGTCCGGGAAGCCGCTCTCCGGCGGCTCGTTGGGCATCTCCAGGCACCGGCCGTCCGCGCCGAAGCGCCAGCCGTGGTACACGCACCGCAGGCCGTCCCCGTCGTTGCGGCCGAAGAAGAGCGAGGCGCCTCGATGCGAGCACGATTCGCCGAGCAGCCCCACGCCGCCCTCGCGCGAACGGAACGCCACCAGGTCCTCGCCCAGGAGCTTGACGCGCTTGACCCGGCCGCCCGGCGCCAGCTCCGTCGAGAGCAGCGCCGGGATCCAGTACTGACGCATGAGCTGGCCCATGGGCGTGCCCGGCCCGACGCGGGTCAACAACTCGTTGTCCTGTCGGCTCAGCATGGCTCGTCACTCTCCCTTCAGCACGTACATCGCGCCGACCGCGCTCGGCGCATACCGTCCGGGCGCGAAGGCCTGGGCCAGGGCCGCCTTGGCGCGCCAGCCCGTACAGTGTCCCGGCGCCACCACGCGCGGCCGCACCCGCCGGTCGAGGTCGCCCACCGTCGCCTCGATGCGGCGCTCCATCGCCTTGCCGCTGAGGTGGAAGCCGCCGAGCACCAGGTCCAGGGGGGCGCCGCCGAACGCGTCGCGGGCGCTCAGGCAGGCGTTGACCATCCCGGCGTGGGAGCAGGCCGAGAGCACGCTGACGCCGCGGCCGCGCACCTGCCCGGCCAGGAACCGCTCGTCCAGGATCAGCGGATCGGGCTGGCCCCTGCCGTCGCGGAAGCTCAGATGGCCGACCAGGCCCTGCTCGTATGCCGTCACCCGCTCGATGGCGCCGCTGACGTAGAAGAAGCCCGCACCCAGCGTGTGCGGTTTGGCCTGCCGGTCCACGCGGGCGCCGGCCGCCTCGATCGCCTGGAACGTCGGCTCGGGGACGAGCAGGCGGATCGTACCGGTGGGGAGCTCGGTTCCGCGCTGGTCCGGGCGATCGGGGTGCAGATCGGCGACCACCGGATCGGCGAGCCCGGCGCGCCGCCGGGCCTCGGTCACGGCCGCCACGGCGGTCGGCAGGGCGCCGCTGTGATCGAAGTGCCAGTGCGAGAGCACGACGGCCTCGACCCTGGTCAGGTCCACGCCCAGCTTTCGGACGTTCGCCGTCCACAGCTCGGGGTACGGCCCGGCGTCGAAGAGCACGGTGTGCTCCTCGTCACCGCGACGGCCGGTCACCAGCGCGGAAAAGCCGTGCCCGGCCCAGCACTGGCGATCGATGATCACCTTGCCGGGGTGGCCCTCGTGCACCAGGCTCGTCGGGATCCGCGGTTCCAGGTGAGCGAGCTCGGAGAGCTGCGGCAGCCCCTCGTCCACGCTGGAGAGCGTGTCGGTCTCGTTGTCGACGATGACCAGCACGCGGAGCTCGTCGAGCGCTACGGTTTGGGCCGGCGGCATGGCGTCTCCCCGGATGGCAAGGCTATCACGCGCTAGAGCTCGGCGGGCACGAGCAGCGCGCGGGCCCGGCTGGCCAGCCCGGCGGGCAGCGGAGCCGGCCGGCGCGCGTCCTGATCGAAGTGAACGCCGCTCTGGTGGAGCGTCGCCAGCTCCGCGCCCGTCCGCGTGTCGCTCATCACGTGGAAGAACCGCAGCGACGACGTTCCCACGTGCGTCACGGCTGAGCGGACGGTGACCAGCGTCCCTCGCGTGAGCGCGCGGGCGGCGCCGAACTGGAACTCGAACGTCGAGAAGCCGCGGCGGTGCTGGCGCATGTAGCCCGGCGTCAGTCCGAAGGCCGCCGCCACGTGCGAGTTGGCGGCGGAGAATCGGTGGACATAGGCGGCCAGCGCGCCGGGCAGCGAGCCCCCGGCTTCCCACGGCCGGATGGTGTCCCGCGCGCTCTCGCGCAGGCCGTCCAGGCTCTTGGGGCGCGCCCGGCGCTCGCGCGCCGGCCCGTCCCAGTCGGCTCGCCGGGCATGGAGCCGCTCGCGGTCGGCCGCCGCCAGCGAGGCGGGAGCGCCGTCGCGGCCGGTCAGGCGCAGCCGCTGCTCGAACGTCGTGACGACCTCCCCGGTGCCGGTGTCGGTGAGCTTGTGGCCGGCCACCAGACCGTCCGGCTCCACGGCGATCAGGGCGCTGCTCACGTGGATGATGTCGCCGGCCCGTAGCTCGCGCACGTAGCGCACGTGGCAGTCCGCGGTGACCCAGCTCTGCCCGTTGCTCTCCGGCGGAAGGCCCAGGGCGTCGAGCAGCGCCAGCGTCGCGTCGCCGAGTCGCGCGAAGTAGTAGGCGACCGTCAGGTGGTCGTTGTGGTCGACTTCCCAGCGGTAGACGACGCCACGGTAGGTCTCGAGCCAGGCGTCCACGCCGGGGGATTCTACTACGCCGCCGCGCCGCGATCCGGACGCGTGCGCTTGACCGGGGTCGGGCGCTGCCCTAGCCTCTGCCCATCGACCACGCCGTCGCACGAGGAGAGGGAGTATGAGCGAGCGCTACGACTGGCAGGCGATCGTCGCCGGCCTGAACCGTTACCTCCGGTTGAGATCGATCCCCGTGGGCATGAAGCTGTTCGAGACGCAGGAGGCGATGGAGGCGATTCCCCGCATCCGCCGGCCCACGCGCAAGCACACGACCGACCAGATCGTGGCCCAGGCCCGTCAGCTCGGCTGGACCGTCGGCATCACCATGGCCGACCTGGTCGGGGCGCAGTGCGGCGCGGTCATCGGACTGCATCCCCAGGACGAGGAGTGGCTCTCCGGCCGCCGCATGGCCGGCGTGTGGTTCCAGACCGTGGAGGACGCCGCCGCCCACCAGCGGGCCATGGACTGCGTGCCCCACGGCCGCTACGCCGCCATGGCCGTCTCGCCGCTCACGTCCGGGCGGCTGGACCCGCCCGACATCTGCCTCGTCTACGGCACGCCGGGGCAGATGATTTTCTTCATCAACGGCCTGCAGTGGTCGGGCTACCGGAAGCTGTCGTTCACGTCGGTGGGCGAGTCGGCGTGCGCCGACTCCTGGGGCCGGGCGCTGCGCACGGGCGAGCCGTCGCTGACGATTCCCTGCTACGCCGAGCGGCGCTACGGCGGCGTCGCGGACGACGAGCTGCTCATGGCGCTGCCGCCGCACTACCTGCCTCGAGTGCTGGAAGGTCTGGCCGCCCTGGACCGCAACGGCCTCAGGTACCCGATTCCCCCCTGGGGCATCCAGGCCGACGCCACTGCCGGGCTGGCGGTCAGCTACGCGGAGAAGGGGACGCCGTCCCGCTGAGGGGCGGGGGAGTTTGTCATTGCCGGCGCGCTGTGGCAAGGTGGGCCCGCCATGCGCACCGGGGACGCCTACGTCGCCAGCCTGCGGGACGGCCGGGCGGTGTTCCTGGACGGCGAGCGGGTGAAGGACGTCACCGGGCACCCGGCCTTCGCCGAGCCCATCCGCCGGATCGGCCGGACGTACGACCGCGCCCACGCCGCGGCAAGCGACCCCACGCTCACGTTCGCCGACGCAGCGGGCACGCGTCACAGTCACATGTGGCTCGTCCCGCGCTCCCCCGACGACCTGGCCGCGCGCCGCCGCGTGCACCGGTTCTGGGCCGAGCCGTCCTACGGCCTGATGGGGCGCACCCCCGACCACGTCGCCTGCGTGCTCACGGCCTTCGCGTCCTGGCGGCAGCTCTTCGACCGGGGCGGCCGGCGCTTCGGCGACAGCGTGGTGCGCTTCTACGAGCGGGCCCGGGACGAGGATCTCTACCTGGCCTACGCGATCGTGCCGCCCCAGGTGGACCGCTCCCAGCCGGCGCATCGCCATCCCGAGCCCTTCCTGCATCCGGGCATCGTGCGGGAGACCGACGCCGGCATCGTGGTACGGGGGGCCCAGGCCATCGCGACCTCGGCCACCATGGCCGACTGGCTGTTCCTCTCCTACATCACGCCGCTCGTTCCGGGCGACGAGGACTACGCGATCTCCCTCGTCGTGCCGATGAATGCCCCGGGACTGCGTCTGTACCCGCGCCGGCCCTACGCCACCACCGCCACCAGCACCTTCGACTATCCGCTCTCGGCCCGGTTCGACGAGGTCGACACCACCGTGGTCTTCGACGACGTGCTCGTGCCCTGGGAGCAGCTGTTCATCTACCGGAACGTGGAGCTGGTGAACGCGCAGTTCCACGAGACGCCCTCGCACGCCACGGCGAACTTCCAGTCCCTCGTCCGCTTCGGCGTGAAGCTCGAATTCCTGGCCGGCCTGGCCGTGCGGCTGGCCGAAGTGCAGCGAGCCGAGGGCGACCCCGGCGTGCAGGCCACGCTGGGCGGCGACATCGCGGCGCTGTGCGCGGCCTTCGACGCGCTGGTGGCGGCGGCCGAGCGCTTCCCGCTCGTCACCGACGGCGTGGCCCGGCCGCACCCGCAGTACATCTATGCCGGCATGTCCCTGCAGCGCCGGCTCATCGTCGACATGATGCGCACGCTGCGCGAGCTGGCCGGGGGCGCCTTCCAGGCCCTGCCGTCCTCGGAGGCGGCCTTCCTCGGCGCCGAGACCCGGGCCGACACCGAGCGCTACTACCAGTCGGCCGCGGCCGGGGCCCGCGAGCGCGTCAAGCTGCTGAAGCTGGTCTGGGACTTCGTCGGCACCGAGTTCGCCGGACGGCAGCTGCAGTACGAGATGTTCTACTCGGCCTCCCAGCCGGTGGTGAACCGGCGGATGTTCAAGGCCTACGACTGGCAGGCGGCCAGGGCCGTGGTGGACGACTGCCTGGGCGAGCCCTGATGGCCTCGCTGGGCCTGGTCAACGTCGGCGCCCTGGCCACCGGCATCCTGACGGCGCCCCGGCTGGAGGCCGAGGCCATCCTGGTGGAGGACGGGCGCATCGCGGCCATCGGCGCCGCCGCGCGGACGGGCGCCAGCGCGGCCGACGTCGTCGTGGACTGCCGGGGCACCACGGTGATGCCCGGCCTCATCGACTCGCACTGCCACGTGGTGCTGGGCGACTACACGCCGCGCCAGAAGACGGTGGACTTCCTCGACTCCTACGTGCACGGGGGCATCACGTCCGTCGTCTCGGCCGGCGAGGGCGTGCACGCGCCGGGCCGGCCCCACGATCCGGCGGCGGTCAAGGCCCTGGCCATCGCCGCCGCCAAGTGCTTCGAGCACTTCCGTCCCAACGGCATGAAGGTGAATGCCGGCTCGGTGGTGCTGGAGCCCGGGTTGACCGACGACGACTTCGCCGAGATGGCGAGGCACGGCGTCCGTCACGCCAAGTACGGCTTCGGCGGCTACGCCCGGCCCGAAGACGGCGCCCCCGAGGTGCGGCGGGCCCAGAAGCACGGGCTCTGCGTCATGTCGCACAGCGGCGGGACCTCGATTCCCGGCTCGAGCCCCATCAGCCACGAGATCCTGCTGCAGCTGCGGCCCGACGTGTGCGGCCACGTCAACGGCGGCACCACCTCGCTGGACGAGGCGGGGCTCGACGCGATCATCCGGGAGACCGACATGGCCCTGCAGGTGGTGCAGGCGGGCAACCTCCGCTCGGCGCTCTATATATTGAAGCGCTGCCGCGAGGTGGGCGCGCTGCCCCGGCTCTGCGTGGCCAGCGACACGCCCACGGGGACGGGCGTCATGCCGATGGGGGTGCTCAAGAGCGTCTGCGAGCTGGCCTCGCTCGGCGATCTGGCCCCGGCCGAAGCCATCGCGCTGGCCACCGGCAACAACGCCCGGGCCTTCCGCCTGGCGTCCGGCACGGGGACCATCGCCGTGGGGGCGCCGGCCGACCTTCTCGTCTGCGACGCCCCGGCCGCCTCGCTGGCCCGCGACGCCTTCGAGGCCATCGCCCGCGGCGATATTCCCGGCATCTCGTGCGTGATCATCGACGGCGAGGGGCGCGTGGGCCGCAGCCGCAACACGCCGCTGGCCAAGCGCCTGGCCGGGGTCGACGGCCGGGCCGCCGGCACGCAGAGCCACACCACACACTGAAGGAGACGATCATGCCACTCATCAAAGTGACCGACCTCGCGTACGGGCGTCTGCGGGCGCCGGACCTGGACGTCATGGAGGAGTTCCTGACTCACTTCGGGATGATCCGATCGGCCCGGACGAATACCGCGCTCTACATGCGGGGCACCGACCCGCCTCACCACCTCCACGTGACGGAGAAGGGCGATCCGGCCTTCGTGGGCTTCGCGTACTACGCGGCGAGCGAGGAGGACCTGCACCGGGTGGCCCGGGCGCCGGGGGCCTCGGCGGTGGAGAAGATGGACGAGCCGGGCGGAGGCCAGCGCGTCCGGCTGCGCGAGCCCAACGGCTACCAGATCGAGGTCGTGTACGGCATCGAGCGACTGGCGCCGGTTGCCGTGGAGCGGGATCCCATGAACACGGGCGCCGAGCCGCTCCGGCGTCCGGGCAAGCTCATGCGGCTGTCGACCTCACCGGCGCCGATCAAGCGCATCGGCCACGGGGTGATGGGCTCGCCGAAGGTGCGGGAGACGGTCCAGTGGTTCCGCGAGACGCTGGGGTTCCTCTGCTCGGATGACGTCTATGCGGGCGACAAGGACAACCTCATCGGCTCGTTCAACCGCTGCGACCGCGGTGACGAGTACGTCGATCACCACGTCTTCTTCTGCGTGCACAACGAGCGGGCGGGCCTCAGCCACCTGTCGTTCGAGGTCCCGGACATCGACGCGGTGTTCAAGGATCACGAGTATCTGATGCGCCTCGGGAAGTACGAGCACATGTGGGGGGTCGGCCGGCACCTGCTGGGCAGCCAGGTCTACGACTACTGGGCCGACCCGTGGCGCCGGACGCACGAGCGGTGGGCGGACACCGATCGCCTGAACGCGAAGAGCGGCTCCAACCTGTTGCCGGCGCACGAGGCGCTCCGGAGCCAGTGGGGCACCGATCCGCCGCAGAAGTTCCTGGGCCACGTGAGCCCCTGACTCAGGGTCGGAGCACGACCTTCCCCGTCCCCGAGCGGTCGGCGACGATCCGGTGGGCGAGCGCCGCCTCGGCCAGCGGGAGCACGCGGTCGACGAGCACGCGATAGCGGCCGTCGGCCGCGGCGCGCAGGCTGCGCTCGAGATCCTCCGGCGTGATGCGCCCGACCGAGCCGATGACCGTGATGGAGTTCAGGTACAGGTGCTTCACGTCGAGGGGGACCGTCCCGCCGCCGTGAGCACCCGCGGTGATCAGCCGTCCGCCCCGGGCCAGGCAGGCCAGGGCCCTGGGGAAGAGCTCGGCGTCGGCGATGTTCTCGAAGACGACATCGACCCCCCGCCCGTGGGTGATCCGCCGGACCTCGGCCGTCAGGTCCTGCGTCCGGTAGTTGATGCCGGCCTCGGCGCCGAGATCGACGGCGGCCCGGACGCGTTCGTCGGCGCCGGCCGCCGCGATGGCCCTGGCCCCCAGGCTCCTGGCCAGCTGGACGCCGGCCGCCCCGAGCCCGCCCGCGGCGCCCATCACCAGCACCCACTCGCCGGCGCCGAGCCGGGCGTCGTCCCGCAGCATGGTCAGCGCGACGGGGGCGTGGCGCGCGACCACCGTGGCCGTCACGAAGTCGACGCCGTCGGGAATCGGGTGCGTGACCGCGACCGGCACCTTGACGTACTCGGCGTAACCACCCCAGGCGTGCACGCCGAGCAGCACCGGACCCGCCGTCGCGGTGGCCGGCTGCAGGAGCTGCATGGTGACGACGCGATCGCCGGCGTTGCGGGCGGTGACGCCGGGGCCGACGGCGGCCACCACGCCGGACGGATCGACGCCCAGGACGTGAGGGAGCGTGACCGGCGTCGCGTAGATCCCGGCGCGGACGGCCAGATCGAGCGTCCGGTTCACCGACACCGCCTGCACCCGGACCACCACCTCGCCCGGGCCGGGCGCCGGCGTGGGGATCTCCTCGAGCCGTAGCACCTCGGGCGGCCCGAATTCGCGCAGCACGATGGCCTTCATGCAACTCACTCGCGGACTGCGCCCGCCAGCAGCCCGCGCACGAGGTGCCGCTGCAGGACGAGCACGATGAGGATGGGGGGAAGACTGGCCAGCATCGAGGCGGCCGCGATGTCTCCCCACGGGACCTCGTACACGCCGGGGAAGAGGGCGAGGGCCACGGGCACGGTACGGCTCGCTTCGGTCGCGGTGAACGTGTAGGCGAACAGGAACTCGTTCCAGCTGAACAGGAACGTGAGGAGCGCCGTGGAGGCCAGGCCAGGGGCCAGGAGCGGCAGCACGATCCGGCCGAGCGTCTGCGTCGTGCTCGCCCCGTCCACGGCCGCGGACTCCTCGAGGGCGTGCGGGATCTCCCGGATGAAGCCGGCCAGCAGCCAGATGGTCAACGGCAGCGCGAATGACGTATGGGCCAGGACGAGCGCCATCCAGGTGTCGCGCAGCCCCAGCGAGCGGAGGATCAGGTAGAGGGGGCTGACCGTGGCGATCTGAGGAAAGGCCGTGCTCCCCACGATCGCCAGGAGCAGGAGGTTCTTGCCCGGCACGGCCAGGCGGGCGATGCCATAGGCGGCGGGCACGCCGAGCGCCAGCGCCAGCAGCGTGGTGAGGCTGGCGATGCCGAAGCTGTTGGCCAGCGCCCGGGGAATGAGGCTCTGCTCGAGCACGACTCGATAGTGATCGAGCGTCAGCCGCGTGGGTAAGAGCGGCGGCAGGCGGAGCAGCTCGGCTTCCGGCTTGAACGAGGTCAGGAGCTGCCAGAAGAACGGCACCGCGTAGGCGGCCAGGCCGAGCAGGACGAGCGCGTCGGGCAGGGCGTGGACCAGCCGCTTCACGTCACCACGCCCTCGCGGCGGAGGAGCCTCAGATACGCCCAGGCCACCGTCATGACCAGGGCGAAGACAATCATGCCGATGGCCGAGCCGAAACCGAGCTGGAGCATCTGAAACAGGCTGCGATACGCGTAGACGGTGAGCGTCTCGGTGGCGTTGGCCGGGCCGCCCCCGGTCAGCACGTACATGATGTCGAAGGCCCGCACGGCGTCGAGCGTCCGGAAGAGCACGGCGATCATCACGATCTGGCGCAGGAGCGGAAGCGTGACGTGCCGGAGCGTTCCCAGGCGCCCAGCCCCGTCCATCTGCGCCGCCTCGTAGACCTCGGCGGGGATCGAGAGCAATCGCGCGTAGGCCAGGATCGCCACGAAGGGCATGGTGCGCCAGACGTCGGAGAGGATCACGGCCGGCAGCGCGAGCCGCGGATCGCCCAGCCAGTTGAGCGCCCAGCCGCCCAGCACGACGTTCACGAGGCCGGCCGACGGGTGGTAGAGCCACTCGAAGAGCTTGGCGGTGACCACGGCCGGCATCGCCCAGGCCAGCAGGAGCAGGGACAGGCCGAGCCGGCGCCCGCGCGGCCGGGCCTGCAGCGCCAGCGCGACCAGCAGGCCCAGGCCCAGCTCGAGGAGCACGGAGGCGACCGTGAACAGTCCGGTGGTCCTCACCGCGCTCCAGAAGCGCGGGTCCTGCGCCAGGAACGCATAGTGGCCGAGGCCGGCGAACTCGGCGATCCCGAACACCGGGACGCGATGCTGGAGCGAGAGCCAGAGCACGTAGAGGCTGGGGTATCCCGTGAGCAGCAGGAGGACGGCGAGCGCGGGCGCCACCAGCAGCAGGCCCCGGCGTCGGCGCGCGCGCTGGCCCGCAGTCACAGCAAGGCGCCGAGGAAGTGCTCGAGCCGCTGACGCCCTTCGCGGATCGCCCGCTGCGCAGGCTTGAGGCCGACCAGGACCGCCGAGAACTCCGGCTGCAGCGTGGTGGACAGCACCAGGTAATACGGCGTGACGGGTCGGGGGCGGCCGGCCAGCATGAGCCCGTGGATCTGCGGCAGCCGCGGGTGGTCGCGCGTGAGCTCCGGATCGTGATAGACGGCCTGGCGACTGGGGTAGAGCGCGGCTCCGGAGACCATCGCTCGCTGGGCGCGCTCGCTCGTCAGGAAGCGGACGAGCGCCAGCGCCGCCTCGGGGTGGGCGGTGTGCCGGGAGATTCCCAGGTGTGAGCCCCCGGTGGAGCCGTAGCCGGCGTCGCCCTCGGGGTGCCGCGGCAGCGCGGCGATGCCCACCTTGCCCCGCACCGGGGAGTCCGGCGCTTCGAACAGATTCAGCGCGTAGGGCCAGTTGCGCAGGAAGATGGCGTGGCCTTCACCGAAGGCGCGACGGCTGAGCTCCTCGTCGGCCGCGGTCATCCAGGCCGGGCTGATCCGCGTCTCGATGAGGCTGCGCAGGAACGCGAGCGCCTCCGCCGCCTCCTCGGGTTGCGGGAACAGGTGTCCGTCCTCGCCCAGGAGCCGGGCGCCGTTGGCCCAGAACGCCTCCAGGACGTTCACCACCATGCCTTCGTACTGCTTGCCCTGCCACAGGTAGCCCTCGAGCTTCGGATCGCCCTCGGCGGCCCGGATGTGCCGCACCTGGCGGACCAGCTCGTCCCACGTCTTCGGGGGCTCGAACCCGTATCGGCCCAGGAGGTCCGTCCGGAAATACAGCATCCCCACGTTCATGTTCCAGGGCAGGGCCCACACCCGGCCGTCGTACGTCGCCGCCGCCACGGCGGACGGAAAGTGCGGGTCGGTCTCGCCCGGGGCCAGCCGCGGCGTGAGATCGAGGAGCCACCCGGCCCGGGCGAACTCCGGGACCCAGATGACGTCGAGCATCATCACGTCGAACCCCGGGCTGCCCCCTTCCAGGTTGATGGCGTAGAACTGGTGCTGATCGTCGGACGTCCAGGGCAGCGACTCGCTCTTGACCCGGAGCCCCGGATGCTCGGCTTCGAATTGACGGAGCAGTGTCGGAATCGGATCGCTGGGCCCGAGGATGCGCGAGTGCTTGAACACCAGCGTGGTGACCCCCGGCGCCGACGACTCCCCAACGCACCCTCCGAGGGCCAGCCCCGCCGCCAGGAGGAGGAGGAGGACGGCCCTGGAGGCCACAAGGAAAGGGCTCAGCCGCGGGCTCTGTGCACCCATTGCCTGAGTGCGCGCTGCCAGTCGGCCGGCAGGCGGAACGAGCCGCGGAAGCCCGCCCGCCGGGGCCTTTGCTCCGGTCGCCAGCCGCCGACGCGAGCCGTGGCCTTCAGCGCCAACGACCGCTCGACGGCAGCGTGTAGCTGCCACTTGTCCAAATCTCCGGTTCCGGGGTCGTCACGGGCGGCGCGCAACGCGGACCAGAAGGGCGCCTCAACCACCGTGTGGGGATCGAGCGCGCAACGCCGTTGCAGGATGTCCGCGGGCACCTGCTGCGGGTCATCGACGACGTAGTCGTGAAGGATCTCGTCATACTTCTCGGCGAGCACCCTGTTGCCGGAATCGGCGCCGAGAACGACCAGGGTTCCGGTGGGCTGGGTGTCGACGATGATCGTCACCAGGTCGGCTCGATACCGCTGCAGTACAGGCAGGATCTTGTAGACGTCGCCGGCCCAGTCACGGGTGTGACGGTCGCGGGCTGCCTCGTCGACCCCGCGTGGCAACACGTCGTCGAACACGATCACGCTCGTCCAGTCCGTGTAGCGCTCGACGTTGATGAAGTCCCGGAGAGCGAACTCGAAGCGATGCATGCCATCGATGAAGGCCAGGTCGACGGGAGCGCCGCCAAAATGCTCGAACGGGTCGTCCCGAAGGAAGAACGCGTCGCTCGTCGCCTTGACGAGTTGCAGGTCGCAGCTGATCTCCGAGACCACCTTGAACGCGGGGTCGACGGCGACCGTCGGTACGCGCGAGAGGGCCAGGCTCCGGCCGTATTCGACACCGATCTCGAAGTACGTCCGAGGCTGGTAGACCTCGTGCAACTTGCGAAGGAGATCATGACGCAGCAATGGCATACTCCTACGAGTCTGCGTTGGGTCGGCGGTAGAGTAGGCGCGGCGGTCTCCGAGATCAAGCGCCCCGACCCCCCAGCAAGGAGCGTGGATGGGCTACGTCGGCCAGAGCCTCAAGCGGCGCGAGGATGAGCGGCTGGTGCGGGGCCGCGGCTTCTTCGTGGCCGACGTCCAGCGTCCCGGTTCCCTGCACCTGGCCGTCGTCCGCAGCCCGCACGCCCACGCGCGCATTCGCGCCATCGACACCGCCGCCGCGCGCCGGCAGCCGGGCGTCGTCGGCGTCGTGATATTCGCCGACCTGCCCGAGCTGGCCCGCCCGATCCCGATGCGCATGTCCGATCGCGGCCGCATGCACCGGTACCTGCAGCACCCGCTGGCCAGCGACACGGTCCGCTACGTGGGGGAGCCGGTGGTGGCCGTCGTGGCCGAGAGCCGCTACCTGGCCGAGGACGCGCTCGACGAGATCAGGATCGATTACGACCCGCTGCCCGCCGTGGTCGACGCGCGGGCGGCCAGCCAGCCCGGCGCGCCGCTGCTCTTCGAGGCCGAGGCGACGAACGTCGTGGCCACCTACACGATCGCTTGCGGCGACGTCGAGCGAGCCTTCCAGCACGCCGACGTCGTCGTCCGCGAGAGCCTGGCCGTCCAGCGGCACACGGCGGTCCCCATGGAGACCCGCGGGGCCATCGCCGAATACGACCCCGGCCGGCGGGTGCTCAGCATGTGGGGCATGACCAAGGTGCCGCACTGGAATCGCGGCGTCATCGCCGAGCACGTGGGGCTGCCCGAGCACTGCGTGCATCTCCTCCAGATGGACGTGGGCGGGGCCTTCGGCGTGCGGGGCGAGCTCTATCCCGAGGACTTCCTGGTCGCCCTCCTGGCCCTCAGGACGGGCCGGCCCGTCCGCTGGATCGAGGATCGGCGCGAGCACCTCATGGCCGCCAACCATTCCCGCGAGCAGCAGCACGAGATCGCCGTGGCCCTCCGTCGTGACGGCACGATCCTCGGCATCCACGACCGGTTCTGGAACAACATGGGCGCCTACGTGCGCACCCACGGCGCCACCGCCCCCAACAACACGGCGGGCTATCTCCCCGGACCGTACCGCATCGCGAACTACCGGGCCGAGGTGACGTGCGTGGTGACCGACAAGACGCCGGCCGGCACCTACCGGGCGCCGGGCCGGTTCGAGGCGAGCTTCGTGCGCGAACGGGTGGTCGACATGGCCGCCCGCGCGCTCGGGCTGGACCCGGCCGAGATCCGCCGCCGCAATTTCGTCCCGGCCACCGCCATGCCCTACGAGGTCGGTACGACCACGCTGGGACGCAAGATCGTCTACGACAGCGGCGACTTCCCCCGGCTCTTCGCGTGGGCGCTGGAGCGCGCCGGGTACGCGACGCTGCGCGAGGAGCAGGCCCGCGCCCGGCTGGCCGGACGGCACGTCGGCATCGGCCTCGCCTACGTCGTGGAGAAGTCCGGCCTCGGCCCCTGGGAGACGGCCCGGGTCCTGATCGACGGCTCCGGCCGCGTGGTCGTGCACACCGGCGTACCCTCTGTGGGTCAGGGCGTGGAGACGATCTTCGCCCAGGTGTGCGCCGACGTCCTCGGCGTGCGCTACGAAGACGTCACCGTGCGGTGGGGCGACACCGACGCGCTGCCCGACGGCTTCGGCGCGTTCGCCAGCCGGGGCACCGTCATGGGGGCCAACGCCGTGGTCCAGGCGGCCGAGCGCGTGCGCGACAAGGTACTGGCCGTGGCGGCCCGCGAGCTGGAGGCGCATCCCGACGACCTGGAGCTGCGCGACGCCGCCGTGCGGGTGCGGGGCGTGGCCGACCGCGCCCTCACGCTGCGCGACGTGGCCCGCGCGGCGATGCCGACGCCGGCGCTGGCCGCCGGTCTGGAGCCCGGTTTGGAAGCGCTCGAGTACTACCAGCAGGAGAAGATGACGTACGGCCACGGCCTGCACCTGGCCGTCGTCGAGGTCGACGCCGAGACCGGCGTGCCGACGATCCTGCGCTACGTCGTCGCTTACGACGTGGGCCGGTCGATCAACCCGATGCTGGTGGAAGCGCAGATCGTCGGCGGCCTCGCCCAGGGTCTGGGCGCCGCGCTGCACGAGGAGCTCGCGTACGACGCGGCCGGCCAGCTCCTCACGGGGACGCTCATGGAGTACCACATCCCGGCCGCCGCCGACCTGCCACCGCTCGAGGTGTGGATCCGCGAGGAAGACCGCTCGCCGGTGAACCCGCTGGGCGTGAAGGGCGCGGGCGAAGACGGGATCGTCGCCGCGGGCGCCGCCGTCGCCAACGCGGTGGCCGACGCGCTGGCGCCCATGGGCATCGAGATCACCGCGCTGCCGCTCCGTCCGGCCCGGGTGCGAGAGCTGATCCGGGCCGCCGCTCCGAACCCCGACGCGGTCCTCGAGCCCGCGCGCGCTACGTCTGCTGCCGGAGCTGCGGGTCCAGCAGATCGCGCAGCCCGTCCCCCAGGAAATTGATGCCGAGCACCGTCACCATGATGGCCAGCCCCGGAAAGATCGAGATCCAGCCCGCCACGGTCAGGTAGTCGCGCCCCTCGGCGAGCATCCGGCCCCAGGTCGGCGTCGGAGGTGGCACGCCCAGGCCCAGGAACGACAGCGCCGACTCCATCAAGATGACGCGCGCCACTTCCAGCGTCCAGATGACCAGCACGGGCGCCAGCACGTTGGGCAAGATGTGGCGGGCGACGATCCGGGCGTCGTGCGCCCCCAGGGCCCGGACGGCCTGGACGAATTCCCGCTCGCGCAGCGTGAGCGTCAGGCCGCGCACGACCCGCGCGTAGATCATCCAGGTGGTGATGGTCATGACGATGACCAGGTTTTTGAGATTCGCGCCCAGCAGCGCCACCACGGCCAGGGCCAGCAGGATCAGCGGGAAGGCGAGGTTCAAGTCCACGATACGCATGATCACCGCGCCCAGCCGCCCGCCGTGGTAGCCGGCCACCAGTCCCGCCGCCACGCCGACGCCAGCCCCGAGCAGCGCCGCCATCACGCTGATCGTCAGTGAGATCTGGGCCCCGTAGATCAGGCGGGAGTAGACGTCGCGCCCGAGATGATCGGTGCCCAGCGGATGCTCCAGGGAGCCCTCGGCCAGCCAGAAGGGCGGCTTGAGCACGATCGCCAGATCCTGCGCGACGGGATCGGTGGTCGCCAGCATCGGCGCGGCCACGGCGGCCAGGACGACCAGGCCGACGATCAGGGCGCCGAGGCTCGCCAGGGGGCTGCGGCGGGCCAGCCGCAGGCCCCGGGCGGTCAGGGAAGGGGCGGACGGCGCGCCGGCGCGCCCGGTCCACCCGCGCACGATGCCTCCCACGCTGACCCCGCGCGGCGACGCCATCCCGCTAGCCCAACCGGATCCGCGGATCGAGCCAGACGTACAGCAGGTCCACGATCAGGTTGATCAGCACCACGCCGGTGGCCAGGACGAACACCGAGGCCTGGACGACCGGATAGTCCCGGTTCAGGATCGCCTGGATCGTGAACAGTCCGACGCCCGGCCAGGTGAACACGGTCTCGATGACGACCGCCCCGCCCAGGATGTAGCCGAACTGCAGCCCCACCACCGTGACCAGCGGGATCAGGGCGTTCGGCAGCGCGTGCCGGGTCAGCACCATGATCTCGCGCAGGCCCTTGCTGCGGCCGGTGCGGACGTAATCCTCGGCGAGCACCTCGATCATCGTGGTGCGGACGAGGCGGGTCAGCAGAGCCATGAGATTGATGGCGATGGCGACGGCCGGCATCACGACGTGGGCCGGCCCCCCGCGCCCCGAGGTGGGCAGCAGGCCCCAGGAGACGGCGAAGAGCAGGATCATCATGATCGCCAGCCAGAAATTGGGCACGGACTGCCCGAGGAGCGCGACTCCCATGGCCAGCATGTCGATCGGGCCGCCCCGGTGGGTGGCCGCCAGCACACCCAGCGGCACGGCCAGAACGATGGCCAGCAGCATGGCCGTCACGGTGAGCTGCAGGGTGGCCGGCAGCCGCGCCGCGATGAGGGGCAGCGACGCTTCCCCGTGCCGCAGTGAGACGCCGAAGTCGCCGTGGGCGGCGCGGCTCAGGAACCGCCAGTACTGAACCGGCAGCGGGTCGTCGAAGCCCCACGCGGCCCGGAATCTGGCGATCTGCTCCGCCGTGGCCCCCTGGGGCAGCATGATCTCGGCGGGATCCCCGGTCAGGAACGTCAGGCAGAAGGAGACGACCGACACCCCGAGGACGACGAGGACGGCGGTGGCGAGGCGGGCGGCGATGTAGCCGCGCACCTCACCCCTTCAGCCCCAGCGGGTAGAGCCACTGGGTCTCGTCCGGCCGGGGCGAGTAGTCGATCCGGGTGCTCATCCCGAACACGGCGTCGGCCTGGAAGAGGAAGATGAACGGCGCCTCGTCCTTGATCAGCTTCTGGACTTCGCTGTACAGCGGGGCCCGTTTCTGGGGATCGTCGGTGGCCTCGATGCGCGTCAGCATCTGGTCGAGTCTGGCGTTCTTGTAGTGCATGCCCAGGCCGCCCTGGGTCAGCCAGCGGATCACCCACGAGGGCTCCAGGTAGGCGTTGCCGATGCTGTAGATGAACAGCGGGGCGGTGCGGTTCTGCACGCGACGCGGCCCGAAGGCGGAGAACTCGAACACGTTCTGCTTGATCTTCAGCCCGACCTTCTCCAGATAGCCGACGATGGCCTCGGCCGGCTTGGAGTGATCGGCGATGCTGCCGGTGAAGCTGTCGAACTCGGTCTCGAAGCCGTTCGGGAAGCCGGCTTCGGCCAGCAGGGCCCGGGCTTTCTTCGGGTCGTACGGGTAGGGCTGGACGCCGGGGTCGTAGCCCAGCGCGCCCTTGTCGACCACCGTGGCCAGGCGCGTGCCGTAGCCGAAGTAGAGCGATTTCAGGATGGCGTTGACGTCCACCGCGTAGTTGAGAGCCTGGCGGACCTTGACGTTGTCGAACGGCGGCTTGCGCACGTCGATGGTGACGTGAAAGATCCGCGGCGCGGGGATCGTCTTGATCACCAGCTTCTCGTTGCGTTTGAGGTCGGCGATCCGGACGTGAGGCACCGGGGCGATCATGTCGACCTCGCCGGCCTGCAGTGCGGCGATCCGGGCAGCGTCCTCCAGGATGGGCCGGACGACGATCCGCTTCACCTTGGGCGCGCCCCGCCAGTATTGCTCGTTGGCCTCCAGCACCATCCGCTCGTTCTTCGTCCAGGCCACGAGCTTGAACGGTCCAGTGCCGTTCGGCTTGGTGGCGATGGTCTGCTTGCCCGCCGCCTTGGTGTGCTTGGGCGAGAGCATCAGGCCGAACAGCTCGCCCAGGCGCACCGGCAGGAGGAAGTCGGGCGACTTGGTGATCACGTTCACCGTGTAGGGATCCACGATCTCCGTGCGGGTGATCGTGCTCAGCTCCGAGATGATGGTGGCCTTGGTCTCGGGGTCGATGGCCCGGTCCAGGGTGAACTTGACCGAGTCGGCGTTGAAGTCGTCGCCGTTGTGGAACTTGACGCCCTTGCGGAGCGTGAACTGCCAGGTGGTGGGGTTGAGCCGCTTCCAGGACGTGGCCAGCGCCGGCACCAGGTTGCCCTTGGCGTCGCGCGCGGTCAGCCCGTCGTAGACGTTGACGATGAAGATCTGGGTGTTGCGGCCGACGGTCAGATGGGGGTCGAAGGTGTTGGGCTCGGCGGCCAGGCCGATGGTGACCTCGCCGCTGGGCGCGGCCGCGGCGGGGGCCGGCAGACCGGCGACCAGCCCGACCGCGGCGATGAGCATGCCGAGCAGATGCCGGGCGGCGCGTCGAGTCATCGTGTGGCCGTGTGGAGTCTCGCTGATCATGGCCGCTCCCTTCAGGTCGCCCTGGCGACCTCGATGATCTTCCCCTTGTCGTCGAGATCGAAGCCCTTCTCGCGCACCGCCCTCATCACCTTGCTGGCCCAGGCCACGCGGCCGGGATCGTCGCCGCCCACCAGGGACAGCATGTAGGCCTCTCCGGCGCTGTCGTTGCGGAAGCCACGCATGATGCCGGTGGGGACGGAGACCACATCCCACTGGGTCAGGGTCAGCTCGTTCTCGCCCTCGTCGCCCCACTGCACGGCCCACGTCCCCGTGAGCGGCATGAAGACCTCGACGGTCGTATGGTTGTGCAGGCCGGTCCCCTTCCCGGGCCCGGCCTTGATGATGGACATGTGAAAGCCGTCCACGGCGGTGATGGGCACCGTCATGGAGGCGTCCTCGGTGACGCCCCGGCCGATGATGTTGAAGATCTCGCGCTGGAACTGGGGCAAGACGGCATCGACGAGCGGGCGTGAGCTCGGCGTCAACTCCGCGAACCTCGCCACCCGCTGGAGCATTTCTTCTCTGGTCACCGCCTTCGACGTCATCGTCCTCTCCTTCCTGGTGTCGGACACCGGCGCGAACGCCGCCGGCGGGGCGAAGTCTAGCACACGGCCCCGCGCCCTCACCACGGCGCCACCCGCGCATCGACGCGCGTTGAGGTGGCGCCGTCCGCTCGGTACAATCGCGCGACGTGAGCGACGGGCGACGAGGCTACGTCGGCGCGGCGTTGAGCCCGCGCGAGACGCGCAAGCTGGTCCTCGGGCGGGGCTGCTACGTCGGCGACCTGACGCTGCCGGGCCTCCTCCACGCGGGGTTCGTGCGCAGCCCCCACGCCCACGCGCGCCTGGGCCAGGTCGACGTCGACGCCGCCCGTCGGTCGCCTGGCATCGTGACGGTCCTGACCGGCCACGATCTGGCCCGCGCGACCCGACCGCTCAGGATCGCGCCGCCGATCGAAGGGCTGCTGCCGATGGAGATGCCCACCCTGCCGACCGACAAAGTGCGCTTCGTCGGCGATCTCGTCGCCTGCGTGATCGGCGAGGATCGGCACCAGGTCGAGGACGCCTGCGCACGCGTCGAGGTCGAGTACCGGCCGCTGCCCTCTGTCGTGGATCACGCGCACGCCCAGGATCCCGGCCGGCCCCTGGTCGACGAGGCGATCCCGGCGAATCGCGCGTACCACGGCGTCTTCGCCCAGGGCGACGTCGCGGCCGCGCTCGGCGCAGCGGACCGGGTGGTCGGGGTACGGTTCCATCAGGCCCGGCAGACCCACGCGCCGCTCGAGCCCCGCGGGTGCCTGGCCAGCTGGCTGCCCGGCGAGGAGACGCTCACCTTCTGGCACTCGACCCAGATCCCGCATCCGATTCGCTCGGCGCTGGCCGGGCGGCTCGGAATTCCGGAGAGCGCCGTCCGGGTCATCACGCCCGACGTCGGTGGCGGCTTCGGGCAGAAGATCCCGCTCTACCGGGAGGAGCTGATCACGGCCGCGTCCTCGCGGCTGCTGGGCCGCCCGGTGCGCTGGATCGAGACCCGCCGGGAGAACCTGCTCGCCTCGCTCCACGCCCGGGAGGACGTGGTCGACGTGCGGGCCGCCGTGAAAGCGGACGGCACGCTGCTCGGCCTCGACGTCCAGATCCTCACCGACTTCGGCGCCTACGCCTACTTCCCGGCCAATTACATGGCGCGCGTCGTGGGCATGATGATTCCGGGCGCGTACCGGCTGCGCGACTACCGGTACGCGATCACCGCCGTCCTGACCAACAAGTGCCCGGCCGGCCCGTACCGCGCGCCGATGCTGATCTGCAGCTGGGTCACCGAGGGCACGATCGAGGCCGTGGCCCGCGCCCTGGGGCTGGACCCGATCGAGGTTCGTCGCCGCAACATGCTCGGCGAGTCCGACCTGCCGTACACGACGGCGGCCGGGCTGGTCTACCGCTCGGTGTACCCGCGCGACACCCTGGAACGCGCGCTGACGGCGTTCCCCTACGCGCGGGCGCGCCGGGAGCAGGCCGAGGCGCGCGCGGCCGGCCGGATCGTGGGGATCGGCGTGGCCACCTACGTCGAGCCCAACACGTACGGCTCGGAGTTCTACAAGACGGCCGGCATCCCCGGCTCGGGCCACGATGCGGCGATCGTCCGCGTCGAGCCGAGCGGCGCCGTCTCGGCCCAGATCGGCGTCGTCAGCCAGGGCCAGGGCCACCTGACCACGGTGGCCCAGGCCCTGGCCGACGAGCTTGCCGTGCCGATCGAGCTGGTGCGCGTCCACGCCGGCGACACCGCGGCGGCGCCGTACGGCATGGGCACGCGCGGCAGCCGGGGTGGGGTGGTGAGCGCGGGGGCGGCGGTGGGAGCCGCTCGCATCGTGAAGGACAAGCTGATGCGGCTCGCCGCCCACCTGCTGGAAGCCCCGCTCGAAGACCTGGAGTCGTCGGATGGCCGCGTCCACGTGCGCGGGGCCCCCGCCTCGAGCGTGACCATCGCGCAGCTCGCCCAGAAGGCGTACCTGGCCCCGACCGAGCTGCCGCCGGGAATGGAGCCGGGGCTGGAGGCGACGTGCGCGTTCGAGCCCCCGGCCCTGACCTTCTCGAGCGGCACCCACATCTGCCAGATCGAGATCGACCCCGAGACCGGCCGGGTGACGATCCCGCGCTACGCCATCGTCGAGGAGTGCGGGCGGATGCTGAACCCGCGCGTGGTCGAGGGACAGCTCCACGGCGCGACCGCACAGGGGCTCGCCGGTGCCCTCTTCGAGGAGGTGGTCTACGGGGCCGACGGCCAGAACCTCAGCGCCACGTTCATGGACTACGCGGTCCCCACGGCCTCGGCGCTGCCGTCGTTCGAGGTCGAGCACCTCGAACGGCCGGATCCGGGCACGCCGTTCGGCATGAAGGGCATGGCCGAGGGCGGCGTGATGGGCGCGTCGGCGGCGGCCTCGAACGCCGTCGCCGATGCCCTGGCTCCCTTCGGCGTCGGTGCCGGCCGTCAGCCCTTCACGGCACGGCAGATCGCGGAGGCTCTGGCCTCCGCCCGCGGGTCGACCGGACCATGACGAGCACCGACCTCTGCTTCACGCCCGCCGCCGCCCTGGCCGACATGATCCGGCGCCGCGCGCTCTCGCCCGTCGAGATCACCCGGGCCGTGCTCGAGCGGATCGAGCGTCTGAACGGTGTCCTGGGCGCCTACGTGTTGGTCCACGCCGAGCGCGCGCTGGATCAGGCCCGGCGGGCCGAACGGGCGGTGATGGCCGGTGAGCGGCTCGGCCCCCTGCACGGCGTCCCCGTGTCGATCAAGGACAACCTGTGGACGGCGGGGGAACGCACCACGTTCGGCTCGCGCCTCATGGCGCAGTTCGTCGCGCCGGAAGACGCCCCCAGCGTGGCCGGCCTGCGCGCGGCCGGAGCGATCTTCGTCGGCCGGACCAATCTGCCGGAGTTCGCCTGGCGCGGCTCCACCGACAATCCGCTGTTCGGCGAGTCGCGCAATCCCTGGGATCTCACCCGCACACCCGGCGGGTCGACCGGCGGCGGAGCGGCGGCGGTGGCGGCCGGCCTGGGACCGCTGGCGCTCGGCTCCGACGGCGCCGGCTCCATCCGCATTCCGGCCAGCTTCTGCGGGCTCGTGGGCCTGAAGCCGACCTTCGGGCGGGTGCCGATGTTCCCGGCCGCCGGCCCCCACGAGCTGGTCGCCCACGTCTGTCCGCTCGCCCGCACCGTGCGCGACGTGGCGCTCATGATGAACGCGATCGCCCGCTACGATCGGCGCGATCCGTTCGCGCTTCCCGACGACGGCGTCGACTACCTGGCCGCCGCTGACGCCCCGCTGGTCGCGGCCGCGGGGCGTTCGTCCATCCGGGTCGCCTGGTCGCCGGATCTCGGCTTCGCCCCGGTCGAGCCCGAGACGCGCGAGATCGCCGGCGCCGCGGCGCGCGCCTTCGCCGACGTCGGCCTGAAGCTGGAGGAGGCCAGTCCGGACCTCGGCGATCCCGGCTCGATCTTACAGACGCTCTACGGCGGCGGCCAGGCGGGCGCTCACGCCGCCCGCCCGCCCGAGCAAAAGGCGCAGATGGACCCCGCGCTGGTGGCGTACGCAGAGGCCTCGGCGGGCCTGACCGTGGTGGACCTGGTCAAGGCGCTGGTCGCCCGCCAGGCGATGGTCGACACGCTGCGGCGGTTCTTCGAGGGGTACGACCTGCTCCTCACGCCCACGCTCTGCCTGCCCGCCTTCCCGCTCGGCCTCGTCGGGCCCCGCCAGGTGGCGGGTCGCGACGTGACGCACCTCGGCTGGACGCTCTGCTACCCGTTCAACTACAGCGGCCAGCCGGCCATCTCCGTCCCGGCCGGCTGGACGGCGAGCGGCCTGCCCGTCGGTCTGCAGATCGTCGGCCGGCGGCTGGAGGATGCCCTCGTGCTGCGTGCGGCGGCCAGGCTCGAGGCCCTCCGCCCGTGGGCGGCCCGCCGCCCGCCTCCGTCACGCTAGGTCACTCGCCGCCCCCGCGTCTTGACAGCCCCGTTGCTGGCGCATAGAGTCGCCGCATCCGCTCGGTACCCAGCAGGTCGCTCATACACCCAAGCCTCAGGAGGTGTTTCATGCAGCGACGAAGATTCCTCGTGAAGGCCGGCGGCGTGCTCGCCGTCGCGGGTGCGGCCACGGCCACCGCTACCCCGAACGTCATCGCCCAGCCGAAGTTCCGGTGGCGGCTGGCCACCAGCTGGCCGCCGAAATTTCACCCGCCCGGGATCGCCGCCGAGATGATGGCCAAGATGACGGAGCAGATGTCGGGCGGCCGCCTCCACATCGAGGTGTACGGCGCCGGCGAGCTCGTGCCGGGGCTCGAGAACTTCGAGGCTTGCCGGGCGGGTACCATCCAGGGCGGTCACAGCGCCGCCTACTACTGGGCGGGCAAGGAGCCGGCCACCCAGTGGTTCACCGCGGTGCCATTCGGCCTGAACGCCCAGGGCACCCAGGCCTGGCTCATGGCCGGCGGGGGTCAGAAGCTCTACGAGGAGCTGTACAGCGGGTTCAACCTCGTCCCCCGCCGGGGCGGGCCCACCGGGATCCAGATGGGAGGGTGGTTCCGCAAGAAGATCGAATCGATGAACGACTTCAAGGGGCTCAAGATGCGCATTCCCGGCCTCGGCGGCAAGGTCGTGGCGCGGGCCGGGGGAACCGTGACGCTGCTCGCCGTCGGCGACATCTTCCCTTCGCTCGAGCGTGGCGTCATCGATGCCACGGAGTGGGTGGGACCGCTGCAGGACGAGCGAGCCGGCTTCTACAAGGCGGCCAAGCACTACTACTACCCGGGCTGGCACGAGCCAGGGACCTCGGCCGAGTTCTTTTTCAACAAGAAGGCCTACGACTCGCTGCCCGTGGACATTCAGAAGGCGCTCGACGCCGCCTGCAACTATGCGGACGCGTGGACGCTGGCCGAGCACGAGGCGCAGAACTCGGTGGCCCTGGAACGTCTGACCAAGAAGCACGGCGTGAAGGTCTACCGGTTCCCCGACGAGGTGTTGAAGTCGCTGAAGAAGCTCTCGGAAGACGTGGTCCGGGAGGAAGCGGACAAGAGCCCGGTCGCCAAGAAGGTCTACGAGCACTACGAGAAGTTCAAGAATCAGTGGCTCGCCTACTCCGACCTGTCGGAGCGTGCCTACTTCCACATGATGTACCTCTAGGCCGTGTGATCGAGGTGGGCCCCGGCTCCGCCGGGGACCACCGAGCGTGGGGGGGTTGGGGGCCATTTCGGGGCCCCCAATCTCATTGGAATACGAGGCGTGGCAGCCAGAGCGCGAGCTGCGGGAACGCGATGATCGCCAGCATGCCGACGAGCTGGATGGCCACGAACGGGATGATGCCACGGTAGATGTGTCCGGTCGTCACGTCCGCAGACGCCACCCCCCGCAAGTAGAACAGCGCGTAGCCGAACGGCGGTGTCAGGAACGACGTCTGCAGATTCACGCCGAGCACGACGCCGTACCACAACGGGTCGAAGCCCATCTCGGTCAGGATCGGAGCCAGGACCGGGAGGTGGATGAACGAGATCTCGATGAAGTCGAGGAAGAAGCCGAGGAGGAAGACCAGCACCATCACGCTGCCGAACACGATGGCCGGCGACAGCTGCATGTCGGCGATGAAGTTCCGGATCAGCAGGTCTCCGCCCATCCCCCGGAAGGCGAGCCCGAAGGCCGACGCCCCCACCAGGATGATGAAGACCATGCTCGTGAGGCGAACGGTCAGCTGCATGACCTGCTGGAGCATCGCCCGCGAGAAGCGCCGGTTCACGATCGTGAGGATCAGCGCGCCGGTCGCCCCCATGGCCGCCGCCTCGGTCGGCGACGCGATGCCGAAGAAGATCGAGCCCAGCACCGCCACCATGAGGCTGAGCGGCGGGACCAGCACTTTGGCCGCCCGGATCGCCAGCGCCCGGCCGGCGACGGCGGCCCGCTCCGCGGCCGGGATGGCCGGCGCCAGCCCGGGCCGGACCAGGCAGATGGCCGCCACGTAGGCGACATAGAGCCCGGACAGGATCAGGCCCGGGACGAAGGCGCCCAGGAAGAGGTCGCCGACCGAGACCTGCAGGATGTCGGCCACGATGACCAGCACGATGCTCGGGGGGATGATCTGGCCCAGCGTCCCGGAGGCGCAGATGACGCCGGAGGCGAGCTCCTTCTGGTAGCCGCGGCGGACCATGGTCGGGAGCGCGATCAGGCCCATGGTCGTGACGGTGGCCCCGACGATCCCGGTGGACGCGGCCAGCAGCGTGCCCACGATCACCACCGACACCGCGATGCCGCCGGGGAGGCGGCCGAACACGAGCCCCATGGTGTCCAGCAGCTCCTCGGCCAGGCCGGAGCGCTCGAGCGTCACCCCCATGAAGACGAACAGGGGGACCGCGGTCAGCGTGAAGTTCGTCATCACGCCCCAGACGCGGAGGGGCAGCAGGTTGAAGAAGTCCATCCCGAAGCCGTAGAGCCCGAACGCGAACGCCGTCCCCGCGATCGTGAAGGCGACGGGATAGCCGACCAGGATGAGCGCGGTGAAGATCAAGAACATCCAGGCCGGCAGGAGGTCGTACGTCACCGCGGGGGCTCCTTGCTCCTCACCCGGTAGAAGTTCTTGATGATCTCGGAGATGCCCTGAATGCCCAGCAGGAAGAAGGCGAAGGGGATCACGGCCTTGAGCACGAAGCGCCCGGGGATGCCGCCGGGGTCCGGCGAGCCCTCCAGGTCGGCGAACGACGCCCTGACGAAGGGGATCGAAGTCCAGATGAGCAAGACGACGGTGGGCAGGAGGAACAGGATCCCGCCGAGGAAGTCGACCCAGGCCCGGATCCGTGGGGGGAAGCGGGCGTAGAAGATGTCGACCCGGACGTGGCTGTCGAGGAGGTGGGCATACCCGGCGGTGATCAGGAAGATCACGGCGAAGAGGTGCCACTCCAGCTCCTGGATGAAGACGTACGTGATGTTGAAGAGGTAGCGCATCACGACGTCGTAGGTGACGACGAGGACCAGCAGCAGCGCGAGCCAGGCCGACCAGCGTCCCACCCGGCCGTTCACGGCGTCGATGCCGCGGACCAGGGCCAGCATGGATCTCGGCGGATCGGCCCCGGTCGCGTGCGTCGTCACGCGGGAGGCCCGGCAGGACCGGCCACGGCGCGAGACGTGGTCACGCGCGGCATGCTAGCTCGGTGGCCCGGCGGCTTCAAGCGCGTTCACGTGCACACCGCCTCCAGAGGCCGCCGGCGAGAGGTCGTTGACAACCTCTCGTCGATTGTTTAGGTTCCGGCCGCATGGATCTCGGCCTGAAGGACAAGGTCGCCCTCGTCACCGGTGGCAGTAAGGGCATCGGCAAGGCGGTGGCTCGCGGGCTGGCCCAGGAAGGGGCCCGGGTGGCGATCTGCGCCCGGACCCGGACAGAGCTGGACGCCACCGCGGCGGAGCTGTCCCGGGCCACCGGCAGCGAGGTCTTCGCCGTGGCCGGCGACCTCACCCGTGAGGCCGACGTGCAGAAGATCGTCGAGGGGGCCGTGGGCCGCTTCGGCCGGATCGACATCCTCGTGAACAACGCGGGCGCCGCCCCGGGCGGTCTGCTGCTCGACCTCACCGAGGAGGACTGGCAGACGGCGCTGCAGCTCAAGTTCATGGGCTACGTGCGCTGCATGAAGGCGGTCATCCCCCACATGCTGAAGCAGGGCGGCGGCCGGATCGTGAACATCATCGGCAACGACGGCGTCAAGCCCATCGGCGTCGAGCTGACGCCGAGCGCCGCCAACGCCGCCGACCTCGCCGTCACCGTGGCCCTGGCCGAGCAGTACGGCCGCCAGAACATCTGCATCAATGCCATCAACCCGGGGCCGGTGGCCACCGAGCGCTGGGACGGCCTCATCGGCGGCATCGCCCGGATCCGGAAGATCCCGGTGGCCGAGGCGCAGAAACGGGCCGAACAGAGCATCCCGCTGGGTCGCATCTGCACGCCGGAGGAGGTCGCCAACGTCGCCGTCTTCGTGGCCTCTCCGCGGGCGAGCTTCATGAACGGCGCGCTCATCACGCTGGACGGCGGCCAGCGCAAGGCCTTGCTCGACTGACGCGGGCGGCGGTCGCCCACGCTTCGTCACGGCGTAATGTCAATGGCGCGGGCCGTCGGACGCTCCGTGCTCCGCAAGGAAGACCACCGGCTCCTCACCGGCCGCGGCAAGTACGCGGCCGACTTCCGCCTGCCCGGACTCCTGCACGCGGCGGTGTTGCGCTCCCCGCACGCCCATTCCAGGTTGGGCGCGATCCGGAGCAAGGCGGCCCTGGCCGCGCCGGGCGTGGTGGCGGTGGTGACGGCCGAGGACCTCGGCCCCGTGGGCCGGATCCCCGTGCGCCTGGGCCAGCGCCCGAGCGCCAGCGCGGTGGCCTGCCTGCAGCCGCCGCTCGCGCGCGACAAGGTCCGGTACGTCGGCGAGCCCGTGGCCGTCGTCGTGGCCGCGAGCCGTTACCTGGCCGAGGACGCGCTCGAGCTGATCGACGTCGACTACGATCCGCTGCCGGCCGTGGCCGACGCGCGGCGGGCGACGGCGCGCGAGGCGCCCGTGCTCCACGCCGCCATCGACGGCAACGTGGTGGATACGCTGCACACGCGCCGGGGGGACGCCGAGGCGGCGCTGGCCGGGGCCCGCTACCGGGTGAGCGAGCGCTTCTCCGTCCAGCGTCACACCGGCGTGCCCATGGAGACGCGGGGGCTGACCGCCGCCTTCGACGCCGGCACCGGCGTGCTGGGACTGTGGGGGGTGGCCAAGGTGCCGCACTTCAACCGCCGGGTGCTCGCCGACCTCCTCGGCCATCCCGAGCACCTGATCCACTTCGTGGAGCTGGAGGTCGGCGGCGGCTTCGGCGTCCGCGGCGAGTTCTATCCCGAGGATCTGATCGTGCCGTGGGCGGCGCGCCGGCTGGGCCGGCCCGTGCAGTGGATCGAGGACCGTCGCGAGCACCTGATGGCGACCAATCACTCGCGCCAGCAGGAGCACGACATCGAGATCGGCTTCGACGGCGACGGCCGCATCGTCGCTCTCGTCGACCGCTTCACGGTGGACATGGGCGCCTACATCCGCACGCATGGCGTCACCGTGCCCGAGCTGACTGCGGCCCTGCTGCCCGGGCCCTACCGGATCCCCCACTACGCCTGCGAGATCCGCTGTGTGCTGACCAACAAGACCCCGACCGGGACGTATCGCGGCCCCGGCCGCTTCGAGTGCACGTTCGTGCGCGAGCGGCTGATCGACGTCGCCGCCCGGCGGCTCGGCCTCGACCCCCTCGAGCTGCGGCGCCGCAACTTCGTCACCCCCGCCGAGATGCCGTACGAGGTCGGCGGCGCCTCCCTGAACCAGAAGACCGTGTACGACTGCGGGGACTATCGCTCGGCGCTGGACCAGGCGCTCGAGGCGGTGGGGTACGAGGCGGCCCGGGCCGAGCAGGCCGACGCGCGCCGCCGGGGGCGGTACGTCGGGATCGGAGTCGGCTGCCTCGTCGAGAAGGCGGGGCTCGGCCCCTGGGAGTACGCGCGCGTCGAGGTCGACGGCACGGGCCACGTCGTCGTGTACTCCGGGGTCGCCGCGGTGGGGCAAGGGATCGAGACCACCCTCGCCCAGGTCACCGCCGACGAGCTGAACGTGTCGCCCGAGGCCGTCACCGTCGTGCACGGCGACAGCGCCCAGGTCCCGTTCGGAGTCGGCGGCTTCGCCAGCCGCGGCGCCTCGGTGGCGTTGCCGGCCGCCGCCGAGGCCGCGCGCAAGGTGCGGGCCAAGATCCTCCACGTCGCCGCCTCCCTGCTGGAGGCGGCCAGCGACGACCTCGTCCTCGAGGAGGGCGCGGTCCACGTGCGCGGCCTGCCCGACAGGCGCGTGACGTTTCGCGAGCTGGCCCGCGCGGCGGTGCCCGGGCCTCCGGGCATGGAGCCCGGCCTCTATGCCGCCCACTTCTTCGAGGCGCCGAGGATGACGTACCCCTACGGCACCCACGTGGCCGTCGTCGAGGTCGATCCCGACACCGGCCGCGTGAGGTTGCTCAAGTACGCCATCGCCTACGACATCGGCCGCGCCATCAATCCCATGATCGTCGACGGACAGCTCGTGGGCGCGCTCGCCCAGGGCCTGGGTGGGACGCTCCTCGAGGAGCTGGTGTACGACGACCAGGGCCAGCCGCTGGCCACGACATTCATGGATTATCTGGTGCCGACGGCGATGGAGATGCCGGAGGCGACCGAGGTGCGGATCCTGGAGGAGACGCCCACCCCGCTGAACCCGCTCGGCGTCAAAGGGGTGGGCGAAGGCGGGAGCTCGGGCTGCGGGGGGGCCATCGCCAACGCCGTCGCGGACGCGCTGGCGCCGCTCGGCGTCTCCATCACCGCGCTGCCGCTGTCTCCCGACCGGCTGCTGGCGCTGATCCGCGGCGCCCGGCGCTAGGAGAAGTCGATGGACGAAACCTCCCCCCTGCATGGCCCCGAGGAGGCGGCTCAGCCCGACATCGCCGGGGCCGCGCGCTCCGACGACGCGCGGATCAGACATCTGGAGCGCGTGCCGCTGTTCAGCGGCTTGACGGACGATCAGCTTCGTCGCGTGGCGGCGATCTCCAGGCTCGTCGAGGTCCCCGCCGAATCCGTCCTCACGCGGATGGGCGAGCCGGGAGATTCATTCTTCATCCTGATCGATGGTCGGGCCGCGGTGCAGACGCAGATCGGCGTCAGCGATCCGCTCCAGCCCGGCGACTTCTTCGGCGAGATGAGCCTGCTCGACGGCGAGCCGCGGTCAGCCACCATCACGGCGACGACCGACGTACGGCTGCTGGTCGTCGAGCGCGCTCACTTCTGGCGTCTGCTGGACGAGACCCCGGAGGTGACCCGGCGGATCCTGATGGTGCTGTCGCGTCGCGTGCGGCGGCTGGAGCAAGCCGCCAACGCGCTCCTGGGCGGGGTGAGCTGGGTCTGAGGGCTCAGCGGCCGCGTTGTTCGATCGGCGGGGGCTCGTAGGCGCGGACCGGCGGCAGCGGCCCGGTCCACCGCTCGACCTCGACCAGCGCGTGCTGTCCCGAGCAGCCCTGGGCCAGCTTCGAGGTGCCCCGGTCGAACGTGAGCACGTTGGGATTGCCGTGGACGCACATGGCATCGGGGTCGGCGGGATCGAGGGGATCGTACCAGGCCCCGGTGGCCAGCTGGACCACCGAGGGGCGCACCGCGTCGGTCACGACGGCGCCGGCCAGGCAGCTGCCGCGGTCGTTGAACACCCGCACCACGTCCCCGCTCCGGATCCCGCGAGCGCCGGCATCGCTCGGGTGCAGGCGAATCGGCTCCCGTCCCTGGACCTTGGCGGCCTGGCTGAAGGCGCCGACGTCGAGCTGGCTGTGAAGCCGTGTCGTCGGGTTGTTGGCGATGAGGTGGAGCGGGTAGCGTTGGGCCAACGGCGAGCCGAGCCACTCGGCGGGCTCGAGCCAGGCCGGGTGCCCCGGGCAGTCGTCGTAGCCGAACTTGTCGATGGTCGACGAGAAGATCTCGATGCGGCCGCTCGGGGTGCTGAGCGGGGTGCCCTCGGGATCGTCCCGGAACCTCTCCAGCACGATGACATCCTGGTCGGCGTGGGGCACTTCCAGGACGCCGGCGGCCCAGAACGCGTCGAATGACGGCAGCGCCGGGCCACCGGCGCTCGCCACCCTCGCCCGCCAGTCGTCGTAGAGGTGCCGCAACCAGGCCATCTCGTCCCGCCCCTCGGTGAACGAGGCGCTCACCCCGAGCGCGGCGGCCAGGTCGGCGAAGATCGTGAAGTCGTTCCGCGCCTCGCCGTAGGGCTCGATCGCCTGGCGCATGGCGACCAGGCAGGGGTCGTTCGGGGACGCGCCGATGTCGTTGCGCTCCAGCGTCATCGTGGCGGGCAGCACGACGTCGGCGTGCCGGGCCATCGGCGTCCAGAACGCCTCGTGAACGACGATCGTATCGGGCCGGCCGAGGGCGCGCCGCCAGCGGCCCAGGTGCTGGTGGTGGTGGAAGGGATTGCCGCCGCACCAGTAGACGAGACGGGTGTCCGGGTACACCGGCCGCTCGCCGTCGAAGTCGAACGGCGCCCCCGGGTTGAGCAGCATGTCGGCCACCCGGGCGACCGGGATGGCGGCGCGCACCGCGTTGCGCAGCTGAGGCAGGGCCGGCGGGCGGACGCGCTGGGGCGGGCGGCCCACGTAGCCCAGCGAGCCGTAGCCGTGGCCGAAGCCGCCGCCGGGCAAGCCGATCTGCCCGAGCATCGCCGCCAGCACGACCGCCATCCACGGCGCCTGCTCGCCGTGCTCCGCGCGCTGGAGGGACCAGTTCACGTTGATGAGCGTGCGCCGGCTCGCCATGCGCCGGGCCAGCGCCCGGATCGTCGCCGCCGGGATCCCGGCGAGGCGTTCCGCCCACTCGGGCGTCTTCGCCCGGCCGTCCTCCACGCCGTGCAGGTACGCCTCGAAGTGGTCGAAGCCGACGCAGCAGCGCTCCAGGAAGGCGCGATCGTGGAGGCCCTCGGCGACCAGGGTGTGGGCCAGGGCCAGCATCACCGCCACGTCGGTGCCGGGCACGACGGGGAGCCACTCGGCCTCCACGAACTCGGGGATGTCGTCGCGCAGCGGGCTCAGCAGCACGAACTCCGCCCCGCGGGCTCTCGCCGCCCGCAGGTGATCGCGCACCGGATGCCGGCTCGCGCCCCCCGGCGTGACCATCGTGTTCTTGAGGGGCAGGCCGCCGAAGCACACGAACAGCTCGGTGTGCCGCTCGAGGACCGACCACGCCGTGGCCCGGTCGAGCACGCCCCGCATCGTGCCCAGCACGTGCGGCATGATCACCGTCAGGGCCCCGTTGCTGTAGGTGTGCTCGGAGCGGACATAACCGCCCAGGCAGTTCAGGAAGCGGTGGAGCTGGCTCTGGGCGTGGTGGAAGCGACCTGCGCTGCTCCAGCCGTAGGAGCCGCCGTAGACGGCCCGTCCGCCGTGATCGGTGTAGACGCGACGGAGCTCACGGGCCAGCAGGTCGATCGCCGTGTCCCAGTCGACCGGCACGAAGGGCTCGGCGCCCCGGCGGGGGCTGGGGCCGGGACCCCGGTCGAGCCAGCCGGCGCGGACCATCGGCTGGCCGATGCGGGCCGGATGCCGCACGCTGCCGGCGATGTTGTCGAGCAGCGGCGAGGGATCGGGGTCGTGGGGGTAGGGACGGATGGCCACCAACCGTCCGCCGTCGACGCCCGCCTCGAAGACGCCCCAGTGGGAGGTGTGCGACCGCCACTCAGGAGCCATGGATCGGCCGCTGGGAGAGGTACCAGTCGAGGATCCGGACGCCGTCCCAGGCCACCACGCCCTTGCGGGCCAGCAGGGTCTCGAAGGCCCGTGCCACGTGCCGGATGCGATGGGGCATGCCCGACAGGTAACAGTGGCAGGCGATGGCCATGACCTTCGGCCGCTCGGCGCTCTCCTCGTACAGGCACTCGAACTGGTCGAGCGCCCGCCGGTAGAGCATGTCCGAGGGCTGCTGTTGCAGCGCCATCATCACGATGTCGTGGATCTCGAAGTTGTAGGGCAGCGCCACCACGGGCCGCGAGGTCGTGCGCAGCGTGACGGGCTCGTCGTCGAGCACCCAGTCGCCGATGTACGCGATCCCGGCCTCGGCCAGATGGTCGAGCGTGCGCTCGGTCTGGGTGAGTCCCGGTCCGAACCAGCCGCGGGGCCGGGTCCCCGAGAACTTCTCGATGACCTCCAGCGAGCGCTGGATGACGGCGCGCTCGTCGTCCAGCTTGTGCATGGGGATCTGCTGGTAGCTGTGCGCGTTCAGCTCCCAGCGGCTCTCCAGGCAAGCTTCCACGACCTGGGGATACGTCTCGCACACCCGGGCATTGAGCGTCACCGTGGGCGAGATACCGAGCGCCTGGTACAGGCGGCGCAGGCGCCAGAAGCCCACGCGCATGCCGTACTCGTGCCACGTCCAGTTGGGCACGTCAGGGACCACCAGCTGCCCCTGTGGCGGCGGGATGACGGTGCGCGCCATCGGCCGCGCGATGTCCCACTCCTCCAGGGCCAGCACGGGCCAGAGGACGAGGCGGATCCCGTCGGGCAGCCTGAGTGGCGGTCGTCCCTCGATGGGCGAGTAGTCCAGGCGCTCTCTGGGCAGCATCACGGACCTCCCTGTCCCGTGCCCGCCGGCACAGCCACGCCGCACCAGCGTATCAGGAACAGCGCGAGCATGCGCGCGTACGCCAGCACGTCGTCCAGATTCACCCGCTCGTCCACCCGGTGGGCCCAGTACACGTCGCCGGGCCCCCAGACCACCGTCGGCGTGCCCCCGCCGGCGAGCCAGCCGGAGTCGCAGATGGCGCCCCGGCCGCCTCCGCCGATCTCCAGCGGGGCGCCCAACACCTGTCGCCCGGTCTCGACCAGCGCCTGAACCCCCGGGTGGGTCGGGTCCACGTCCGAGGGCAAGAAGGCGACGGGGTGCTCGGGGGGATCCCAGACCAGCTCCGGCGGGTGCTTGCGGAGCCACGCGTCCAGCTCGGCGGCGCGCCGGATCTGCTCTTCCACCTGGCGGCGCACGTCGTCGCAGCGCTCGCCGGGCAAGTACAGCACGATGACGTCCATCGTGCACTCGTCGGGGAGGAAGAATGGATTGCCGCCTCCGCCGATCGCGAAGGGGTTGATCAGCGTCTGGGCGGGCGGGATCGCCGGATGGCGCTTGAAGACGGCCCAGTCCCGCTCCAGCTCCTGGAGCGCGGGAACGATGCGGGTCGCCATCTTCTCCACGCAGTTGGCCCCCTCGAGCCCGCCGCCCGCGTGCACCGCCAGCCGCCGCGCGTGCAGGTGCAGCGTCTGGGCGCTCCGGATCGTGATTTTCAAATTCATGCTGCCGACGGCGGCCAGGAGCTGACGGGCCCGCGTGGCCTCGCCCACGATGCCGAAGTCGGCCCGGTAGCCGCGCCTGGTGCAGGCCTCGGTACCCGGCTCGCCGGCCTCTTCTCCCATGACGCTCTGCACCACCACGTCTCCGCGCAACCGCACCCGAGCCGCCTGCAGACGCCCCAGCACGTAGAGATAGGCCGCGAGCGCGGACTTCATGTCCGCCGTGCCCCGGCCGTACATGAGGCGGTCCTCGACCACCGGGTCGAAGGGCTCGCGGCGCCAGGCCCCGCGCTGGCGCACCTCGGCGACGTCGATGTGGCCGTTGAGGATCACCGAGCGCCCCGCACCGCCTCCCCGCCACACGCCCACGGCGTTGGGGCGCCCGGCGAGCGGCTCGAACACGTCCACCTCCATCCCGAGCGCTCGCATGCGCTCCGCCATCCACTGCTGGGCGGAGGCCTCGTTGTGGCCGGGCGGGTTGTCCGTCTCGAAGCGCACCAGGGCGGCGAGGAGCGCGATCAGCTCCGGCTCTGCTTCTTCGACGGACTTCAGGACGATCGACTCGACCGTCACGGCGGCGGCCCGGAGGGCTCCGCCGGAGCCTTCAGCAACGCGAACACGCCGACCACGGTCAGCACCGCCCCGAGCGCGGCGACCCCGAGGACCACCGGGAGCGCGGCTCCCTGGAGGAGGGCGGCGAGCGCGGTCGCCGGCACCGCGAGGACAGCCGCCACCGCGGCGCCGGCGCCCACGACGACCACCCACTGACGGACCTGGGCGGCGATGACCGAGGGGCCGATGGCGGCACGGCCCAGATGGCCCGCGATGTGGACGAGCGCCAGCAGCAGCACGAGCGTCGCCCCCAGGGCGATCGCCAGCACGGGGTCGGCGGGCGGGCGGACGATCGCGAGCGCCAGCGTGTGGGCGATCAACACCAGCGAGCCGCCGAGCGTCACCAGCGGCACGGACAGGACGGCGACGCCGGCGCCCCCCGGGATCAGCGCGGCCACCACCACCCAGGTGACCGGCGGCGAGGACAGGACAGTGAGCGGGAATGCGGCCAGCACCGCGAGCAGGATGGCGGCGGCCAGGCGCGTCATCCCGCCACCACTCGGCGAAGCCGCGGCCGGCGCAGCGCGGCCAGGGCGGCATCGAGGGGCTCGACGCCGTCCCATTCCACGATGCTCAACCCGCGACGGCGCAGCTCGGCGACCTGGGCCCGGCGCTCCAGGGCCCACAGCCGGGCGGCCACGTCGGCGACGGGGCTGGGCGGCGCGATGGCCCGTGTCGCGGCCACGGGCGACACGGCGATGACGGTGAGATCGAACCCGCGGGCGGCCAGGTCGCTGGCCGCTCTCACGAAGCGCGGATCGAGCATGGGGCTCAGGGCGAGGACCAGGGCCTGAGGCGGCAGGATGCGCGGGGGGACGAGGTCGAGGTCTCGATTCACGTAGGTGAAGACGACCGAAGCGTCCAGCAGCGTATCGAGCAGCCGCTGCAGCTGCGCGCGGCCGGAGCCCGGCTTCACCCAGCGGAGCTGACCGCCGTACTCGATCAGGCCCACGCGGTCCTTGCGGGCGAGATAGGCGGCGGCCAGGGCCGCGGCGCCGCGCGCCGCCGCATCGAGGACCGTCACGCCCTCGGCCCCCACGTCGGCCAGCGAGTCGAGCAGCAGCACGACGTCGGCGTTGCGCTCGCGGTGATGCTGCGTCACGTGCAGCAGGCCCAGCCGCAGCGTGGCGCGCCAGTTCACGTGGCGGACCTGATCGCCGGGGGCGAAGGGACGGATGTCACCCGGCTCGATGCCTTCACCGCGCGTCGGCGACACGTAGTTGCCGATGGACGTCTGCGTCCGGACGGGACGGGGCAGGTGGCGGATGGTCGCGACGTGGGGATAGACGGCGACGGTGTGCGGAGCCCGAACGCGGGTCTCGGCGGCGGTCAGTCCGAGTGGTCCCCAGAGCCGGACATGCGGGCCGCCCAGCCGCAGGTGCTGGCGGCCCGCGCAGCGCAGCGCGAAGGTCCACCGCACCTCCTCTCCTGGCCGCAGGGTGAAGAAGGCGTGGTGGCGGCCGCGCTCCAGGTGAACCCGCGGAGGCAGCGGCTCGAGCAGCTCCACGAGGGGCAGGGGTCCTTCGGCGCGCAGGGTGGCGGTCACCGTCACCCGCTCGTCCTCGAACACGCGGTCGGTGGACACCTCGCGGGTGAGCTGCCACGCCGGCGGCGCCCCCGTGCGCCGGCCGGCCACGAGCGCGACGACCAGGGGGACGGCGACCAGGATGAGGTCGGCGCGCCCGGCGACGACGCCCAGGAAGAGGGCCCAGACGACGAGCGTCAGGCAGGAGACATTGAGCGCCGTCGGACGCCAGGTCACGGAGATTCCGCTGCCGGGGCCGGGACCTCGCGCAGCAGGGCCTCGATCACGTGCGCCGGCGTCGTCCGCGAGATCCACAGCTCCGGCTTGAGGACGAGCCGATGGGCGAGGGCGGCCACCGCCATCGCCTTCACGTCGTCGGGCAGAACGAAGTCGCGGCCGCGGATGGCGGCCTCGGCTCGGGCCAGCTTCAGCAGGGCCAGGCTTCCCCGCGGCGAGGCGCCCAGCGTCACGCGGGCGTCGGTCCGCGTGGCCTGGACGAGGGCCACGATGTAGCGCTCCAGCGGCTCGCTCACGAATACGTCCTCGAGCGCCTCCTGCATGCCCAGCAGCTCTCCGCGGGTGACGAGGGTGGGCACGGTGGCGGTGTCGGTTCGCCGCTCGCGTCGGATCCTCAAAATCTCGCGCTCCCGCTCCGGCTCCGGATAGCCCACGCTGACGCGCAGCAGGAAACGGTCGAGCTGCGCCTCGGGCAACGGGTAGGTGCCCTCCAGCTCGATCGGGTTCTGGGTGGCGATGACCAGGAAGGGCCGGGCCAGCGCGAACGACTGCCCCTCCACGGTCACCTGCGCCTCCTGCATCGCCTCCAGGAGGGCCGCCTGGGTCTTGGGCGTGGCGCGGTTGATCTCGTCGGCGAGCAGCAGGTTGGTGAAGACGGGTCCGGGCCGGAACTCGAACCGGCCCTCGCGCTGGTCGTAGAGGAAGCTGCCCGTGATGTCGCTGGGCAGCATGTCGGGCGTGAACTGGATGCGGCGAAAGCCGAGATCGAGGGCTTGGGCCAGCAGCCGCGCGATCAGGGTCTTGGCCAGGCCCGGGTAGTCCTCCACGAGGACATGGCCGTTGGCGAGGACGCCGGCCAGGATCCGCTCCAGGACGTCGTCTTTGCCGACGACGATGCGACCGAGGGTCAGCACCACTTCGCGGACCCGCTCGGCGACGGCGTCGACCTTCACGGCTGCTTCTCGATGGCGGCGATCACCTGGCGCAGCCGGGCCAGGCTGGGACCGCGGCCGGGGCGAACCGCCAGGCGAGCCAGCGGGCCCGACGCCAGCGCGCAGAGGCGAGGCCACAGGACCCTGTCGAAGTGGCGCCGGCTGCGCAGCGCGGTGCGGACGTCGTGGACGAGATCCTGGAAGCGCAGCGGCACGACGGGCGGCAGCCCGGGGCGGCTGCGGGCCTCGTCGAGCGCGGAGGCCGGACCGGGGGCGAGGCGGTCAGCCACCGCACGCCGCAGCTGCAGCAGCGTGACGCCCAGGACGAGGGCCACGGCCAGCCGCGCCACCAGGCCACGCCAGGCCGGCTCCACGAAGACGTACGCGGGCACCGCGGCCATGAGCACGACACCGGCCAGCACCGTGCAGCGGACAGCGATCAACATGAGCGGCCGCTCGCGGCTCACGCGCCGAGCTCTGTATCGGAGCGCGAGCCCGGCCCGACCCGCGGGTGGGCTGGCCCAGGAAGTGGCGGCTGCGTTGTACCGGAGCGCGAGCCCGGCTCGACCCGCGGGTGGGCTGGCCCAGGCGGTGGTGGCTGCTCCGGATCGGCTGCGTCGGGGGGCGGCGCCTCGGTCGCCAGCGCCGCGGTGATCTCGTCCAGGCAGTCGCAGGCGGCGTCGCGCGCAGCGTCGCCGAGGGCGCGGTCGCTGAATCGTGCGACCTCGAAGAGCGCCGTCAGGCGCGCCACCGGGGGAACCGGCAGGGACAGCCGGCTCAGGGCTGCCCGCATGAACTCCATCGGCGTCTGCCACGGCGCCCGCGGCGCGCGAGCGCCGGCCAGGGCCCGCTCGAAGCGGCCGTAGGCGCGGATCACCGCCGCCCGCGCGTCGGGCTCCGCCCGGAGATCTCCTCCATCGTCGTCGTGGGCGGCGGCGGGCGCCGCGGCCAGGGACGCGGCGGCCGTCCGTCTCCTCCACCAGCGCTCCAGGCGATCCGCCAGCGCCACCAGGACCATAAGCGCGAAGAGGCCCAGGGCGAACAGGACCAGCAGCGTGCCGATCGTGAAATCGAAGAGTGGGACCGAGGTCGGCGGCTTGCGGGCGGCCGTCAGCAGCTCCAGCAGCTCGGCGATCGCGGTGAAGGCCTGGTCGATCGGATGGGTGTCCCCGCCGGACCAGTAGTGCCAGACGAGAAACCAGAACGCGGCGACCGTGAGCAGGACGGGAAGCACCGCCACCCAGCCGGGACGCCGCGGCGCCGCTCGGGCGATCGGTGGCTCGTCGCCCGTCCGCCGTCGCGGCGGCCGCTGCACCGCGAGCAGCAGGACCGCGGAGAGCACGAGCAGCGTCAGCACGAGCGTTCGCACCGCGCCGGGTAGCTGGACGGTCAGGCTCGCCCCGGGCGCGCCGGTCGGCGAGGGGAGCGGAGCGATGGTGGCCCCCAGCGCCAGCAACAGACCGATGCCGATCGCCGTACCCGCCCGGAGCCGGCCCAGACCGTGAACAAGGACGTTGCGCCGCGTTGCCACGCGCGCGGATGATGCAACGGCGGCGCTCGACGGTCAACGGCAGCGTGGCCGGTTGACGAAGGGCCTGGCCCGGGGTCACCATGGCGCCCACACGAACGCCGCCTCGCGGCGGAGGGAACGACATGGCGACGAGCGCCGCGGTCCTGAACGAGCCCCTGCCTGCTGCCGAGTACGCCCGACTGCAGGAGCGCATCCTCGCCCGCGACCAGAAGGGCGCCAGCGACGTGCTCTACCGGCTCTTGAAGCAGGGGCGACCGGTCACCGAGATCACGCGGGAGACGGTGCGCATCCACGCGCCCTACACGCACGTCCCCTACCACCAGCGGCTCGACGACGGCGTCGTGAAGTTCGTGAACAATGACCACTGCCTGCTGAGCGAGCGGGTCGGCCTGCCGCTGGCGTCGTTGATCCGTCCCGATCTGCGCCTGCTGCCGCTGGCCCAGACGGTCTGGTATCTGCCGACGGGGCTCGATCCCTGGAACCAGCTCCTGGGCAGGGCGCCGGGCCACTACACGCGGCTCTACAACATCGCGGTGGGCCAGGCCCCGCCGATGCCCGAGGCGCACTGGCCGGACCAGGAGCCGCTGCACCTCGACGGCCCGCTGAGCGAGCGCCTCAACCACTGGCTCACCCTGGTCCAGCGCGGCGAGGTGCTGGCCTCCTATCAGGTCTTCCTGGGGTTGATGGACGACGTGCCCAGCCGCCGGGCGGCGCTGGCCCACCTGGCCTTCGCCGGCCTGATCGACGTGCAGGACCGTATGTTCCACAATCGCTCGTACACCACCGGCCACAAGGCCTACCGGGCCCGGGCCACCATCGAGCTGGGCGAGACCTTCGGCTGGGACGCCGCCCACAGCGTGCTCTATGCCGGGGTGCCCGACATGGCGGTGGGGCCGCGCTGGTACTCGACCTACGAGGCGGGGTGCAACATCGTCCAGAACCTGCTCGGGGGCCGCGACGAGGAGCTCCTGCGCCAGGACACGCCGGTCACGTCAGCCGAGGAGGCGATGCTCGTCGACGCCATCACGCGCCAGCGGGAGGTCTCCGTCATCGAGGCGCTGGTGGCGCTGCTCAAGGCGGGACGCCAGCCGCGTCGCATCCTCGACGCCATCCAGGTGGCGGCGGCCCAGGTCATCCTGGACACGGGCCAGCCGAACAACTTCTCCATGGCCCAGCACGGCTACGAGTACACGAACACGCTCGGGTGGTTCTACGACACCTTCGCCCACCCTCACCGGCTCAAGCTGCTGTTCGTGGCCGCGCTGTTCATCAACCGCGCCGCCGAGCACCAGGCCAACACCCCGGGCAACGGCCGGCGCGCCATCACGCCATCGGCCGGGTCGGAGTCGTGGTCGGCGAGGCAACTGCTCGAGCGACTGGACGCGGCCCTGCTGGCCCTGCGGCCCGACGAAGCCGTGGATCTGACGGCCGCCTACCTCAAGGGCGGCTGGGATCGAGCGCCGCTCGTCGAGGAGCTGGCCACCGCGGCGTGCAAGCTGGGCAACGACCCCCACAACCAGGAGCTGGGCCTCTGTCTCGTGGAGGACTACCTCCACACGAAGGCCCACGATCGCGACCGGCTGCTCCTGGCCAGCGCCCAGCACACGGCGGGACACCGCAAGTACGGCGATCCCCTCGAGGCCTACCGCCGCTTTGCCGAGGTCTTCGACCTCGACGGCCGCTGAAGCCCGAGCCGGCGTCAGCGGCCGCCGGCAGGGCGTCCGCGGCGAACGTTCCCCGGCCGTGCGGCCTCGCGCGCGAGCAGCGCGCGCTTGCGCGGCAGGCCCCAACGGTACCCGGCGAGACCCCCATCCGTGCGCACGATCCGGTGGCAGGGGATAGCCAGGGCGATGGCGTTGGCCGCGCACGCCTGGCCCACCGCGCGCACCGAGGTCGGCGCCCCGATGCGCCTGGCCAGCTCGGTGTAGGTCGTCGTCGCGCCCGCCGGAATCTGGCGCAGCGCCTGCCACACCTTCCGCTGGAAGGCGGTGCCGCGCGCGTCGAGGGGCAGGTCGAGGCGGCGGCTCGGCGCCTCGACGAAGCGGGCCACCCTGCCGACCAGGCGCGCGAGGCCTCTATCGCCGTGGCCCAGCCGGGCCCTGGGAAAGCGATCCCCAAGCTCCTGCACCAGCGCGGCGGGGTCGTCGCCGAGCAGGATGGCGCAGATCCCCCTGTCGGTGGTGGCGACCAGCACCGAACCCAGCGAGCACTTCGCCACGGCGTAGCGGATGGCCGCCCGGCGAGCCACGTCGGTCAACTGTGCCATCGTCGTCCCCCGTTTGCGGATCCCATCATCATATGAGCAGGGGCGCCCTCGCAACCCCGCGCTTGCTGTCAAATCCGCTGCAGCCGCTTTCCCATCTGGGCGATTCGTGACCAGCCGGCCTCCTGGGGCGCCGCACCCGGCCCCCCTCTATTTCCTTCTTGCACGTGATATACTTCGCCCCGCAGTCGCGTCCGCGGGCTTGATCGTCGTCCCGTAGTCCCTGTTCCAGAAGAGAGGAAGACAAGGGAGGGAAGAGACTATGCGCTCGCGTTATCCCCACTTCACCCTGATCGTCGTGCTCGCCGTCCTCGTCTGGATCCTCGCTGCGCCCCCTGTGGCCGACGCCCAAGCGCCGAAACGCGGCGGGACCCTGCGGGTCGCCTACGGTAACGCCATCGCCCACCTCGACTTCCACACCGCTCCCGGCTACGAGATGATGTGGGTCGCGATGAACGTCGGTTGCGGGCTGCTGGACATCACGCCCGACGGCAAGTTCGTCGGCGACGCCGCCGAGTCATGGCAGGTATCGCCCGACAACCTGACCTACACCTTCAAGCTCCGGAAAGGCGTCCTGTTCCACGACGGTACCCAGGTCGACGCCAAGGCCGTCAAGTTCAGCATCGACCGCTTGATGGATCCCGCCACCAAGTCCGGCATGCGCAGCTTCTATGACTCGGTCCGCGCCGTCGAGGTCGTCGGCCCGGACACGGTTCAGATCCAGCTGAAGCGGCCCTACGCCTTCCTGCTGCACATGCTCGCCGCGTACCGGACCGGCTTCGTCATCTACTCGCCGACCGCCACCCAGAAGTACAGCCTGGAAGACCGCAAGAAGGGCAAGCCCGAGGCCGTGGTGGGGTGCGGGCCGTTCCGGCTGGTCGAGTGGGTGAAGGGCGACCACCTGGTCATGGACCGGTTCGACAAGTACTACAAGAAGGGCCAGCCGTACCTCGACCGCGTGCACATCCGCATCATCAAGGACCCGGTGACCCAGATGGCCGCCTTCAAGGCCGGGGAGGTCGACTTCGTCGCGTCGTTCTCACCGGAGCACGTGGATGTCCTCAAGTCTCAGAATCCGAAGGCCCAGATCCTCACCGGCAAGGAGACCACGCCGATGGTGGTGGCGATGAAGGTCACCGTGCCGAAGGATGGCAAGCCGATGTCCAAGGAGCGGATCCCGCACCCCAAGCTGGGTGACCTCCGGGTGCGCAAGGCGATTGGCTGCTACGGGATGGACCGGAGCGAGATCGTGAAGATCGCCTTCAAGGGCCAGGCGACTCCGTGGGCGGGGATGATCCCGCCGGGCACCATGGACACCGTGGACGTCAACGCCAAGTGCCCGTACGATCAGGCCAAGGCCAAGGCTCTCCTGAAGGAGGCCGGCTACGGGCCCTCCAATCCGCTGACCGTCGATCTCATCGCCGACACGGAGAAGTCGGTGTTCGGCGTCATCGCCACCGTCGTCAAGGAGCAGCTGGCCCGGATCGGTGTGACCGCGAACATCAAGGCGCTCGACAAGGTGACCTGGATGAACACGACCCTCAACGACGGCCCCTGGGACATGTACGTGGAGGACCTGCTGTCCCTGCTGACGCCGGACAGCAACGGCTATCTGTCCAACTCGTACTCGACGTGGAGCCACCCGCGACACAACGACAAGCGCGTGGATGACATCTACGTCAGGTACGCCCAGGAGATGGACCCGGCCAAGCGCAAGGTCATCGCCCGGGAGCTGCAGGATTTCATGGTCGACAACATGTACTGGAACAACGTCTCCGGCTCGCCCTTCTACATGATCTCCCAGCCGTGGGTGAAGAACTACACGTACAACGCGGAGTTCGAGGTGAACTGGGGCGAGGTCTGGGTGGACAAGTAAGAGCCACGTGAGTCCGCCGGGGCCGTCGCCGTCGTGACGGCGGCGGCCCCGGGACGGAGCGACTATCGATGCGAACCTACATCATCCGCCGCCTTCTCCAGATCATCCCGACGGTGTTGATGATCACCTTCGTGGTGTTCATGATGATGCGGTCGGTCCCGGGAGACCCGGTGGTGGCCCTGCTCGGTGATGCCTACACCGAGGAGGACGCCGCCAAGATGCGTGAGGTCTACGGGCTGGACCGCCCGATCGTCGTCCAGTACGCGATCTGGCTCGGCAAGCTCGTGCAGGGCGACTGGGGCAGCTCGATCATCAGCGGCCACTCGGTGCTGAGAGACGTGCTCCTGCGACTGCCGGTGACGCTCGAGCTGATCATCCTGGGGATGGCGATCGCGATGCTCATCGCGGTTCCCGCCGCGATCATCGGGGCCTTGCGCCAGAACCGGTGGCAGGATTACACCGCTACCTCGGCGGCCCTGGTCGGCATCTCGATCCCCGAATTTTTCCTGGGTGTTCTGCTGCTGCTGCTGTTCTCGGTCGCGTTCAAGGGGCTGCTGCCCAGCTCGGGCTGGGTCTATCTCCCGGGGACCTGCCCTACCATCGTCTGCACCGCGAGCGTCTGGGGGAACCTCCAGCACGTGATCATGCCCGCCATCGCCCTCGGGGTGGGCCGGGCCGCCATCCTCACACGGCTCCTCCGCGCCAGCATGCTCGAGGTGATCCGCACCGAGTACGTGACGAGCGCCAGGGCCAAAGGCCTCAACGAGTGGAAGGTGGTCTTCAAGCACGGACTGAAGAACGCGCTGATCCCGACCGTCACCGTGATGGGGCTCCAGGTCAGCTTCCTCATCGGCGGGGCGATCGTGATCGAGACGCTGTTCGCTCTGCCGGGGCTCGGCACCTTCGGCATCAACGCCATCATCGCGCGCGACTACCAGCAGGTCCAGGGATTTGCCCTGCTGACCGCGTGCGCCTTCGTGGTCATGAACCTCGTCGTGGACTTGACGTACACGCTCCTAGACCCGCGCATCCGCTACGGAGGGTGACGGTGGCCAACGGTACCGACAAGCTCGACCTGAAGCCCAAGTCTCTCGGCGCAGCCGCGCTGCGCGAGGCCGACTTTCCTGCCGCCACGGGGGTCCTCCGGAGCGACGTTCGCACCGCGCGCTCGGAGTCGCCGACGATGCAAGGGCTGCGCCGACTCCGGCGTAGCGTGACGGCGCTCATCGGCCTGGGCATCGTGGCGACCCTGCTTGTGGTGGCCGCCTTCGCCGACGTGCTGGCACCCCGGAGCCCGATCGTCAGCGACCAGACCCAGACCTTCCAGCAGCCGAGCCGGGCGTACCCGCTCGGAACGGACCAGCTCGGGCGCGACATGCTGAGCCGCATCATCCACGGCAGCCGGGTCTCCCTCGTCGTCGGCCTGGCGTCGGTGCTCCTGGCGCTCCTGGTCGGAGTGCCGGTCGGTATGATCGCCGGGTATTACGGGGGCCGGGTCGACATGCTGGCGATGCGGGCGATGGACCTGATCCTCGCGTTTCCCATCTACCTGCTGGCCATCATCATCATGGTCATCTTCACGCCGACCGCAGGGTTGCTCGGCACCATCAAGGTCGTGGGGGCTATCGCCATCGTGCGCATTCCGATCTATGCGCGGCTGGTCCGGGGCAGCGTGCTCTCGATCAAGGAAAAGGAGTACATCGAGGCCAGCCGCGCCCTCGGTGTACGCGATCCCTGGATCCTGTTCCGTCACGTTCTGCCCAACTCTCTGGCGCCGATCATCGTGACCACCACCCTGGGCATCGCCACCGCGATCATCGTGGAGGCGACCCTGTCGTTCCTGGGGCTCGGCACCCAGCCGCCGACACCAAGCTGGGGGTGGGATCTCAAGGCCAACGTCGTCTTCATCCATGACAACCCGTGGCTGGCGGTCTTCCCGGGCATCGCGATCTTCGTCACCGTGCTGGGCTTCAACCTCTTCGGCGACGGCCTGCGCGACGCCCTCGACCCGCGGCTGAAGTAGCGGCTCGGCGCCCGCGGGTCACTAGAGGTTGGTCACCGCCGGGATGACCTTGGCGCCCATCAGCTCGATCGAGCGCGCGGTCGTCGGGTGGTCCATCCGGGACTCCTGAGCCTCCAGGAGCAAGTGGCCGATCCCCAGCTCGCGCTGGACCAGGGCGAAGCGGTCGCTCACCTCGTCCGGCGTGCCGGCGATGATGAAGTGCCCGTCCAGGAGCTCCTCGTAGCTCATCGTGGCCAGCGAGCGCGGGCGGGAGCGCAGCGCGAACTGAGCGCCGGCGCGCGAGCGCATCCCCACCGGCGCGAAGTACTCGGCGGGCATGCGCAGCGTCGGGCCCATGCGCCAGACGAAGTGCCGGCCGGCCTCCAGAGCCTTCGCCCGGGTGTCCGCGGTGACCGCGCAGATCAGGAAGCCGAGCTTGTCCGGTGTCACCGTGCGGCCGGCCTCGGCCGCGCCCCGACGGTAGAACTCGAAGAGCTCCCGGGCGATCTCGAACGGCACCAGGAACGGCACATAGGTATAGCCCAGGCGGCCGGCCCACACCGCGGTCTCCGGGCTGGCCGTGCCGGGGATCCAGATCGGCGGGTGCGGCTTCTGCAGGGGCAGGCACCAGGGGTTGACGTGACGGAAGTGGTAGTGGCGCCCTTCCCACCGGAAGGGGCCGGGCTCCGTCCAGCACTTGAGGATCAGGTCGTGACACTCCTCGAAGCGCTCGCGGTTGTGCACGGGATTGGAGTTGGCCCACCAGGTCTCCACGCCGACGCCGCGCACGAAGCCCGAGAGCACGCGCCCGCCCGAGATGAGGTCGGCCATGGCGATCTGCTCGGCCATCCGCACCGGGTTGTCCTCGATGGGCAGGATGTTGCCGAGCAGGAGGAGCCTGGCGCGCGTGGTGGTGCGGGCCAGGATGGCCGCCGTCATGTTGGCGCCCACGTTGACGCAGGACGGCGTGGAGTGGTGCTCGTTGATCATGAGCCCGTCGAAGCCCACCCGGTCGGCCAGCTCGTACTCGTCGAGGTAGCGCCGGTAGTTCGCCGCCGCCTTCTCGCGGTCGAAGAAGCGGTTGGGGAAATCGAGGCGGAGCGAGGGATACTTCTCGCCCTCCTCGTCGGGAAACTCGTGGTGCGGCATCTCGCTGAAGTAGTAGAGCTTCATGGCTGGGCTCTCGCCGGTGCGGGCGCGGAGAGGAAGTCGAGCACCAGGCACGCGAAGGTGTCGGGCTGCTCGATGGGCGGCAGGTGCCCGCATTTGTCGAGCACCGTCAGCCGGGCGTCGGGCAGCAGCGTGCGATACTGCTCGCCGCAGGCGACCGGCACGATGCGATCCTCTCGCCCCCAGACGATCAGGGTCGGGTTGGTCACCCGCGGCAGGAACCAGGGCAAGCGCGGGTTGTGCATGTAGGGCTTCCAGCTGAGCCGTGCGGCCATCTCCCGGTTGCGGGTGGCGATCTCCTGCTCGGCCGGCGTGGGCGGCTTGCCGAACAACTCCTCCCATTCGGGCACTGTCGCCGGGGCGTACACGTTGAGCTCGCGGAGCCTGGCCAGCGGATGGTAGAAGATGTCGAGGATCTCCCCCTCGTCGGGCTTGAGCCCGACGGGTGCGGCCAGGATGAGCCGGCCGATGGAGCCCGGGCTCATGGTGGCCAGCTCAGCAGCCGTCCACCCCCCCAGCGACTGGCCCAGGACGTGTGGCTTGCCGAGCCCGGCGGCGTCGATGAACCAGAGGTAGAAGCGGGCCAGGTCGTCGACCCCTTCCATCCACTCGGCGTCCCCCGAGCGTCCGAACCCGGGATGGGTCGGCGCCCACACGGTGAACCGCTCGGCCACCCGCGCCACCCAGCGCGTCCACCCCCGGTTGCCGCCGGCGCCGTGGAGCACGAGCAGGGGGTCGCCGTGCCCGCCCACCCACGTGTGCACGTCGATCCCGCCGACCGTGATCATCTCTTCGCGTGGTTTCATGGCCGGTATTATGCTCCAGGCGGGTGCGCACGTGACCCTGGTCGTCATCCTCACGGTGAGGAGAGAGGCCCTCGAGCAGTTTCGGGCGTTCGAAGCGCAGGCCGCCGCGGTCATGACCACCCACGGCGGCCGCATCGAGCGAACCGTAGTGGACCGGTTGGGAACACGCTGCTCGTAGCGCTTCGGTCATGAGATCTCGCGAAGCGCGTCACGGGATTTCGCGCATCGTGGCGTGCCGGCATGGCGCACCAATCTGGCACGTCGTATGCCCTCCCTCACGGCTCGAACGGCGCCGGTGACTCCCCCGGTCAGGGCGGGCCCGGCGCTCGGGGAGGCGTGCGTGATGGCGTTCGTGCTCATGCACCTGGATTGGCTGACGACCTCGCTGGGACTGACCAGCATGGCGCTGTTGGCTCGTCGCTCACGCTGGGGCTGGGTCGCAGGCATCGCCAACGACGCGGTCTGGCTCGTCCTCGCATTCGACCGCGGGATGTACGGGACACTGGCCGGCGCCATCGTGATGATCGCCGTGAAGATGTACGGACTCCGGCGCTGGCTCCCTCGATCTTGTGATGCGCCCGCGCCGGCGTTAAGCTGTGCCCGCCAAAGGGATCTTCGCGCGCGATGGGGCAGCCGCTCGACCAAGCGTCGGTCATCCGTACCATCCTGGAAGGGACGGCGAGCGCCGTCGGTCAGGAGTTCTTCGAGGCCCTGGTCAAGAACGTCGCGCGCGCCCTGGGCGTCGCCGGCGCCTGGGTGACGGAGTTCCTGGCCGAGCCACGCCGGCTGCACGCGCTCGCCTTCTGGTTCGGCGACCGGTTCATACCTGACTACGAATACGCCATCGCAGGCACGCCGTGCGAGCCGGTCATCGACCAGAGACGGCTGCTGCACATCCCGGACAACGTCGTCGACCTGTTTCCGCGTGATCCCGATCTTCGGGAGTTCCGCGCCGTCAGCTACCTCGGCACGCCGCTTCTCGACGGTGACGGCACGATCCTGGGGCACCTGGCAGCCATCGACACGCGGCCCACGCCGCCCGACGACCAGATCGAAGCGGTGTTCCGGATCTTCGCGGCCCGGGCCACGGCCGAGCTGCAGCGGCTCCGGGCGGAATCACGGATCCGCGAACGGGAGGAGCAGCTGTCGCGCCTTCTCGACAGCGCTATGGATGCTGTCATCGAGCTGGACGGTCAGTTTCGTGTCACCAGCGTGAACCCGTCCGCCGTGACGGTGTTCGGGGCCGGGCCCGCCGAGCTCGGGGGCCGCGACTTTCGCACGCTGCTGGCCCCGGAAAGCCGTGACAAGCTCCAGCGCCTCACCGGCGAGCTCCGCCAGCAACCGGCGGGACGGCAGTATGTGTGGGTCTCGGGGGGCCTGCAAGCAATGCGGGCGGATGGAAGAGAGTTCCCGGCGGAGGCGAGCCTGTCGCGGTTCGACGTGCGCGGTCGAGAGCGGTTCGCCATCATCCTCCGCAACGTTCACGACCAGCTCGTCGCCGAGCAGCGCATCGAGTCGCTGGTGAGCGAGTCGACGTATCTGAAGGAAGAGATCGAGCAACTGCACGACTTCCGCGAGATCCTCGGCCAGAGCCCGGCGATCACCGAGCTGCGTCGCAGCATCCGGCAGGTGGCCGCCACGACGGCGACCGTGCTCATCACCGGGGAGACAGGCACCGGCAAGGAACTGGTGGCTCGCGCCCTGCACGCGGCCAGCGGGCGGGCCAGCCGGCCGCTCATCAAGGTGAACTGCGCCGCCGTACCACCGGCGTTGATGGAGAGCGAGTTCTTCGGTCACGAGAAGGGCGCCTTCACCGGCGCCACTCAGCGGCGTCTCGGCCGCTTCATGCTGGCCGACCAGGGGACTATCTTCCTGGACGAAATCGGCGAGCTGCCACTGGAGCTGCAGCCGAAGCTGCTCCGCGTGCTGCAGGAAGGCGAGTTCGAGGTGGTCGGCAGCTCGCAGACCCGGAAGGTCGACGTCAGGGTGATCGCCGCCACGAACCGCAATCTGGAGGAGGCGATCCGGGCAGGGCGGTTCCGTGAAGACCTGTACTACCGGCTCAACGTCTTTCCGATCATCGTGCCCTCGCTGCGGCAACGGCGAGAAGACATCCTGCTGCTCGCCACCGAGTACGCCCGGCGATACGGTCAGAAGATCGGCCGGCCGGTGCAGCCTCTGTCTCCGGAGGCTGTCCGGCGACTGACGAGTTGCGGCTGGCCGGGGAACGTCCGGGAGCTCCAGAACGTCATCGAGCGCGCGGTCATCACCGCCCGTGACGGTGTGCTGACCTTCGACGCGATCCTGCCCCCGGCGGCGGACGAGGTCCCGCCAAGGCCCCGCGAGTCCTCCCCGGACGCAGCGACAGTCCGCACGGCCGACGAGCTACGCCATCTCGAGCGAGAGAACATCCTCCGCGCGCTCGAGGCCACGGGATGGCGGGTGGCCGGGCCGACGGGCGCGGCCCAACGCCTGGGGCTCCCCTCGTCGACGCTTGCTTCCCGCATGAAGGCCCTGGGCATCCGTCGGCCCCGCGCGTAGCCGTCGCGAGATTCCGTCGAAACGAGGCGCGAGATCTCGCGAGCGCCGCGAGACGCTGCTGGAGTCGACCGCGCGTGCTCTTTCGCCGCCGCTACTTACGCGGCACGTCAGTTTCGGCATCGCCGATGCACTTCCAGTCGCCGTGCGAACCGCCCCACGAGGGCAAACCACAGGAGGAACGGTCATGACGACGGCGACGACGACGCAGCGGACGGTCAACGGGCTCGACACCAGGCAACTCGTCGACACGGTGAACGCAATCAAGACCCAGCCGGCCCTGGCGCGGTTCCAGTTCCGCAACCGGAACCGCTGGGTCGACGGCGGCGAGAACCACTCGACGATTCGGGACTTCTACGGCGCCGGGCGCGAAGACGACTCGCGACAGGCGTCGTTCGAGTTCGTCAACGGCGAGCCCCCGGTGCTGCTCGGCCACAACGAGGGCGCCAACCCGGTCGAGTTTCTCTTGCACGCCCTGGCCGGCTGTGTGACGACGACCTTCGTGCTCCACGCCACGGCCCGCGGCATCCGCATCGAATCCATCTCCACGGAGATGGAAGGGGACATCGATCTGCGGGGACTGCTCGGACTCGACGACTCGGTGTTCCCGGGCTACGAGCAGATCCGGGTGAAGATGGACATCCAGGCCGACTGCACAGACGAAGAGCTGGAGGATCTGCTCGCCTATACCGAGAAGCACTCCCCCGTCTGCAACTCGGTGTGCCGCCCGGTGCCCGTGGTCATCGAGCGGGTCGCCCGCGCCAACGGCAGTTGAGCGGCACGCCTCCCACTGCGACGGATCCCCGGCGCCCCGACAGGGGCCCCGGGGACCGGTCGCGTCGTGACTCAGCCGGCTGGTTCCGCGGAGCCGGCGCCCCGCTGGTCAGCGCCAGAGCTTCCGGGAGGCCAGCCGCGCGCCCTCGGCCATGGCGCGGAACTTGGCCCAGGCGATCTCGGGCTCGACCTGGTTGACCGTGCGCGCGAAGGTGGCGAAGCCGCAGTCGGTGCCGGCGATGACCCGCTCGCGGCCCACCACCTCGGCGTAGCGGACCAGGCGCTGGGCCACCAGCTCGGGGTGCTCGATGAAGTTGGTCGTCGAGTCGAGCACGCCGGGGATGATCAGCTTGTCGTCGGGCAGCCGGATCTCCCGGAACACGACCCACTCGTGCTCGTGCCGGGGGTTGGCCCCCTCGAAGGACAGGGCCTGGGGTCGGGCCTTGAGCACCACGCCGAGGATCTCCCTGAGGGGGATGTCGCGGTGATGAGGACCCTCGTAGTTGCCCCAGCAGAGGTGCAGGCGGAGCCGGTCGGGCGGGATGTCGCGCAGGGCATGATTGAGGGCCTCGACGTTGGCCGCGGCGATCTTGACGAACTCGGCGTTGCTGAGCTCGGCAAAGGCCAGGTGTCGGCCCATGGCCAGGTCGGGACAGTCCACCTGGAGCACGAAGCCGGCCCGGTAGATGGCGTCGTACTCCTCCTTCATGATGTCGACCAGCCGGGCCAGGTACGCCTCGCGGGTCGGGTAGTGCTCGTTCTTGAGGAAATGGGCGATCACCCCGGGGGACGCGGCCGTCATGAAGGTCTCGGTCGGCGGCGTTTCCTTGACCGCCGCCTTCAGATTCTCGATGTCCTTCTGCACGGCCGTGCGGTCCTTCCAGTCGATCGCCCCGTTGCACGTCGGCCGGGAGATCGGGGAGGGACGCTCGCCGCGGGCGGCCGCTTCAGGGAAATCCGCCCAGTCGGCGCGGCGGGGAACCGCGCTCTTGCCCCCGAACCCGGTGAGACGGTGGCGCACGTAGGTCGAGTAGCCGACCTTGCCCTGCTCGCCGTCGTTGACGATGTCCACGCCGGCCTCCACCTGCATCCGCACGACCTCGGCCACCGCCTGCCGCACGCGGGCCTCGAACGCGCGGGGGTCGGGCTCGGTGCCGGCATCGAGCTTCTCCAGCAGGGACGCGAGGTCGGGGGGACGGGGCAAACTGCCCGTGTGCGTGGTGAGGATGCGCTCGGTGCTGCGCTTCATGGCCGCGTTGCCTTGCTCATCATGGGCGGAGTATAAGCCGAGTAGACGCCCGAAGGGAGACGCGCATGATCCGGCCTGCCCGCGTGCCGCTGCTGCTCCTCGGCCTCCTGCTCGCCCCGCTCGCGACCAGGCCGGCCTCGTCGCAGGCCCCGGCCCGCGGGCACGGCGCTCAGGCCCACGACATGGAGCTGGTCGGCCACCACGACCTGCACGGCCGCTCCGCCTATCAGCCGCTGCCGCACCCGCAGGGTAGCCGCTTCATCCTCTACGTCGGCCATCACGGCGGCCGGGCCCGGAACCCGCTGACCGGACGGGACGAGGACAACGGCACGTCGATCCTGGACGTGACCGACCCCGCCCGCCCGCGCTACCTCGCCCACATCCCGAGCGTGCCCGGCCCGCGGGGCGGCGCCCAGATGGTGCGCGTGTGCGAGGGCGGCCGGCTCCCGAAGGGCACGCCGGGCAAGACGTACCTGCTGCGCACGGCCGGCAATGCGGGAGCGGACTCGGGCCACGAAGTCTGGGACGTGTCCGATCCAGCCGCGCCCCAGAAGCTGACCACGGTCGTCTCCGGGCTCACCTCCACCCACAAGAGCTGGTGGGAGTGCGACACGGGCATCGCGTACCTGATCTCCGGGGACCTCGCCCGGCAGAATCCTCGCCAGCCCGGTCGATCGGGCTGGCGCACGTGGCGGATGACCAAGATCTACGATCTGAGCGATCCAGCCAAGCCGGTGTTCGTCCGGGACTTCGGCCTGGCCGGTCAGGAGCCCGGCTCCACCGGCCCCATTCCCGTCGCCCACGGCGCCCACGGCCCGATCCGGCTCGGCAATCGCGTGTACTTCGCCCACGGCACCAGCGCCGAAGGGATGCTGCAGATCGTCGATCGCGACAAGCTCCTCACCGGCCCCCGGGAGCCGACGGCGGCCAACCTCGATTACCCGGAGATCAGCCGGCTGCACCTGTCCCCGGGCTGGGGCGGGCACACCACCTTTCCCGTCCTCGGCGTGAAAATTGCCGACTGGGCGGCCAACGCGAAAGGGCGCATCCGCGACTTCGTCGTGCTCGTGTCCGAGGCGACCTCCTACGAGTGCCGGGAGGTGCGGCACCTGACCTTCTTCGTCGACATCACCGACGAAACCCGGCCGCAGGTGGTGTCGACCTTCCAGGTACCGGAAGCCATGGGGGAATTCTGTCGGCGGGGCGGACGCTTCGGTCCCCACTCGAGCAACGAGTCGTTCGCCTCGATCTTCTACCGCAAGCTCGTCTTCCTGGCCTACTTCAACGCGGGCGTCCGCGCCGTCGACATGCGCGATCCCTTCCGTCCCCGGGAGGCGGCCTTCTACATTCCGGCCACGACCAACCACACGGCCGAGAGCTGCGTGCCGACGGAGGCCGGGCGGCGCTGCAAGGTCGCCATCCAGACCAACAACGTCGAGGTCGACGACCGCGGCTTCATCTACCTGGCCGACCGGGCCAACACCGGGCTGCACATCGTGCGGCTCACCGGCGAGGCCCGGCAGATCATTGAGAATCCCGAGTCCTCGTCAGGACGCTGACGGCGCTCCGGCCAGCACCTTGCGCCCCATGGGCGTGGCCTCGAGACGGAAGAACCTCAGCATGTTCCCGGCGGCGATCTGAAAGGCCTCTCGAGCCGGGACGCCCGCGAAGAGTCGCTCGGCAAAGGGGCGGGTGTTCGGCCAGTCGCACTCGATGTGCGGGAAGTCGGTGGCGAACATGATCCGCTCGACCCCCATGTGGTGCCGGAGCTCGACGGCCACCCGTTCCACGTGCTGCACGCTGAACAGGATGTGCTGCCGGACGTAGTCGCTGGGGCGCTGCTTGAGCGGCTTGACGTGTAGCAGCCGCTCCGCCCAGTGGCGGTGGCGCTCGTACCAGTAGTCGGCCTCCTCCATCCAGAACGGCACCCACCCCAGACGGGTCTCGGCGAAGAAGATCTCGAGCTCGGGCAGGCGGTCGAAGGCGCCGGAGAGGATGAGCTGGGCGAAGCTCATCGACGGCGCCGTGCCCAGGAAGGGCAGGGCCACCCATTCCACGATCTTCCGCGGGCCCAGCTTCCGGACGATCTCCGGGTCGGCGCCGGGGTATTCGAATGTCGGCTCGGCGGCTCGGGGTCCCAGGCGGTCGAAGCCCACGTGCACGGTCAAGGGCATCTTCGTGTCGATTGCCGCCGCCCAGAAGCGATCGTCCTCCGGTGTGGGGTACGCCTTGCCGCTGGGGAAAACCCCCAGGTTGACGCCGGGCAGGCCCAGCCTGGCGCAGTGCTCCAGCTCCGCGACGGCGTCGTCCACGTTGGTCCAGGGGATGACGCCGAGCCCGATGAGTCGGTCGCGTGAGACGGCACAGTACTCCTCGCCCAGCCAGTCGTTGTAGGCCCGGACCACGGAGCGATACAGGTCGTCGTCGGTCATCGCCCGCCACAGGCGCGGCCCCACCTGCATGTTGGGGAAGAGCACCTCGGCCTCGAGGCCGTCCATCTCCTGCTCCCGCAGGCGCTGCTCCGGTGGCCCGACGCCGGCCGTGTCTTCCACCGTCACGCCGAAGGGCTGCCAGGTCTCGTTGGTTCGCCCGGCCCGGAGATCGAGAAAGGGCGCCGGATAGGGGGGCTGGCCCTCGACCAGGATGGCATCGCCGCCGTCGGGCAGCTTCACCGTGCACGGTGCCCGGTCCCGGTACCGCGCCGGCATCCGCGGGGTCCAGCGCTCGGGCCGGACTTCGAGATGACCATCGCTGGAGATCAGGGGCGGGAGCGCGGGTGCCGCCATCGGGGTCTCCTTCTCGCCGGGTGCCGGGGAGTGTACCATCGAGCCGCCGATCGACGGTCGGGGAGGACACCATGGGCGCGATCCTGGGGCTCGGGCTGACCCACTCGCCACTGCTGGCCGGACGGGACGATCACATGACCCGCATCTTCCGGCGCGTGCTGCAGGACCCGGACCTTCCCGAGGCCTACCGCCGGCCCCAGGGCTGGCCCCCGCCGATGCAGCAGGAGTGGGGCGTCGACGAAGGGTTGAGCAGCGCCCGCCAGCACCGCGCCGCCAGCGTGGCGTGGTTCCGAAAGATCCGGCGCGCGCTCGACGACTTCGCGCCGGACCTCGTCCTGATCTGGGGCGACGACCAGTACGAGAACTTCAAGGAAGACATCATCCCGCCGTTCTGCGCGCTGGCCTACGAGTCGATCGAGCACCGGCCGTGGGCCGACGTGGCCTGGCCGAATGCCTGGGACGAGCCGAAGGACACGACCTTCGTGTACAAGGGACAGCGCGCGGCGGCCAAGAGGCTGGTGGGCGGGCTGCTGGAAGAAGGGTTCGACGTGTCCTATGCGTACAAGCCGTTGCATCACCCGCTGGGCCACGCCTTCATGTACACGCTGCTGTTCCTGGACTACGAGCGGCAGGGTTTTCCCTATCCCGTGCTGCCGTTTTCCGTGAACTGCTACGGGCGCCGGGTCATCGCCCAGCACGGCGGCCTCGGCACGCTGGCCGGCATGTCGGCGGAAGATCGGCTGGACCCTCCGTCGCCGGCGCCCTGGCGCTGTTTCGACCTGGGGCGGGCCTGCGCCCGGGTGGCGGCCCAGAGCCCGTGGCGGGTGGCGCTGATCGCGTCGTCGAGCTGGTCGCACGCCTTCCTCACGCCGAAGCACCACCTGCTCTATCCCGACGTGGCCGCCGATCGGGCCATGTACGAGACACTGCGTGCGGGAAATTACGAGGCCTGGCGGCACACCCCGCTGGCCGTCATCGAGGACGCGGGCCAGCAGGAGATGCTGAACTGGATGTGCCTGGCCGGCGCCATGGCCGAGCTGGGACGGCGGCCCGACGAGAGCGATTTCGTCGAGACCTACATCTTCAACGCGCCGAAGTGCTTCGCCGTCTTCCGGCCGTGAAACGCGCCGGCTAGACGTCCCGCACCGCTTTGCGCACCTCGGCCAGGCGCGCCAGCGAGCCCAGGACCTTGGGCTGGTCGTCGGTCAGGTGGCGCACGATCACGTCGGTGTAGCCCATCGCCGCCAGCTCGCGGAAGCGAGCGGCGACCTGGTCCACGGTTCCGGCGACGAGGGCCGCGGGATCGAAGCCCCGATGGCCGCCGGCCAGGACGGGCCCCGCCGTGGCCTGGAGATCGGCGGCCGACTCCGCCACGTAGACGTCCCGGCGAATGGCGACGGCGGTCGGCGTCCGGCCGTGGACCTGACAGCGCTCGCGGTAGGACGCCGCCTGGGCGCGCGCCTCCTCGGGCTTGATGCTGGGCAGGGCCAGCCATCCATCACCCAGGCGGGCGGCGCGATCGATGGCCGGCGGGGCGCCCGCGCCGATCCACACGTCCACCGGCTCGGCGGGCCGCAAGGCGAGGCGCGCGCCGGAGAACACGAACCGGCCGGACGAGCTCACCGTCTCGCCGGCCAGCAGCCGCCGCACGACTCCCAGGGATTCCTCGAAGGCCGAAGGGCGATAGCGCAGCTCCTTGCCCATGGCGCGGAACTGCGCCTCGTCGTAGCCGAGGCCGCACTGGAAGATGAAGCGACCCCGGGCGATGGCGGCCAGCGTGCCGACCTGCTCGGCCACCAGCACCGGATTCCACAGCGGCAAGAGAAACAGGCACCCGGCCGGCGCGTCGCCCCACTCGGCCAGCAGCCGCCCCAGGATCGGGACGTTCTGGTAGTAGGGGCCGGCCGTGGCGTGGTGGTCGCCGACGAAGAGGGAGTCGAGCCCGGCGTCGCGCGCCGCCGCCGTGCGCTCGATCATCCAGCGCGCCCCTTGCCGCGGGTCCTTCACCGCGTGGGCGCTGGCCAGCGAGATCCCCACTCTCATGCGGCCACCGGCCCGGCCACGAAGCGGTGGCCGCCCTCGGCTCGCACGATGTAGCCGGGGCGCGGGAAGTGAGCGGCCAGGATCAGCACGCCGCTGTCGGCGTGGCGCTCGATGAACTCGCGCCGGGTCGCCGCCGCGCGCTTGCCGTCGTAGCAGAAGCGGCTCGACCACTGCGGCTCGGCCACCTGCACCGTGCGATGCATGAGGTCGCCGGAGAAGACGGCCTGGCCGGCGCTGGTGGTCAGCCGCACGCAGACGTGGCCGGGGGTGTGCCCCGGGCTCGGCTCCAGACGCAGCCAGGGATCGAACTCGTGGGTCGCCTCCACCAGCTGGGTCCGGCCCGCCTCGACCACCGGCATGACGCTGTCCTTGATGCACTCGTCCTTCTCGTGTCGCCAGTACTCCCAGTCCTCGCCGGCGAAGAGGTAGGTGGCCCTGGGGAAGGTGGGCGCCCAGCGCCCGTCCACGAGGCGCGTGTTCCAGCCCACGTGGTCGACGTGAAGATGCGTACAGACGACCAGGTCCACCTGCTCGGGCGTCACGCCGGCGGTCCGGAGATCGTCGAGCCAACCGCCCCCGCGGCGGTGCCAGAGGGGCGACTCCGCCCGCGCCTTGTCGTTTCCCACGCCGGTGTCGATCAGCACCGTGTGCCGCGGCGTCCGCACGATCCAGGTCTGGATGCGCGAGGCCAGGTCGCCGACCGACTCGTCGAAGAAGTCGGGCTTGAGCCAGTGGTAGTGGCGGGCCACCGCCTCCGGGGTGGAGTCGGGCAGCATCGACGGCGTGGGGTAGAACGAGCGGTTGATCTCGACCACCGACGCGATGCTGACCTCGCCCAGCTGGATCATGAGCCTCCTTTTAGCGCAGGACACGCGTGGCCCGCAAGCGCCTACCGGCCGGCGCGGCGCGCCTCCACGACGAGGCTCTGCAACGCCCATCCGATCGGCCCGTCCAGATCCCAGAGCCGGCTATGGCTGGCCCCGATCCCGGAGGGCTCCGGCAGCGTCACGGTGTCGAGGCCCACCCACTCACCGGCGAGCGGCCGGTGGAGATAGACGGTGAGATCGGCGTTGATGAACGTGTAGCGGGCGGGGTCGAGCACGACGGCCACCCCGTTGCCGGAGTCGGCGGCGATCATCACGCGCTGCAGCGGACTGATCGCCTCCCCCAGCACGAGGGGCACGCGGGCTCGGATCCACACCGACGTCGGGTTCTGACCGAAGCCGCCACGCACGAGCCGGGCGTCCACCGACGACTGGTATCCGATGGCCGGCATCTCGAAGACCGGGAACCGAAACGGCTCCCCCGACTCGGGCGGCGGCAGCGGATCGTGCGGTTCCGGCTTCACGGCAGGAAAGTCCACCACCGTCGTGCGCGTCACGAGCGCGGAGGCTCGGGCCAGCGCACGTCCGCCGTCGGCCAGCGTGGCTTCCAGGCGGCGCACCGTTCGCCCCGCGCGCAGCGTGGTGGTGGCGATCTCCAGCCGGCCGATGGGCACGGGAGCGAAGAGCTCGACGGTGAGACGGGTGACGGTGACGGGCTCGCCGGCCACGGCGCGCTCGATGGCCCGGGCCAGCAGGGCCGACGGCGGGCCGGCGTGCTGGTGATCCCGGCTCCAGGGACCGCGGCTGTGCTCGGTGGCGACGAAGCGATCGTCGCCGTCGGGAACGAAGAAGGCCTCGGGCACGCTCATGCGCCTGGACGGGTCGCCCCGGCGAGGGGAGCGGCCAGTCGGCGCGCATGGTAGCACGCGCGCCTTGACAACCGGCAGCCACCAGGACGAGTGTACGGGCGCCTCATCCCAAGCTGCCCCGAACAACGAGGAACCCATCGTGAGGGAAGCGGGCAAGCGCGTCCGCGCGTCTCGGCTGCTAGAGGTCCTCGCCGCGTCGACCCGGCTGGGTTTGACCTCGTTCGGCGGGCCCATCGCTCACCTGGGCTACTTCCGCGACGAGTACGTGGTGAGACGGCGATGGGTCGACGAGGCGCACTATGCTGACCTGGTGGCGCTGTGCCAGTTCCTTCCCGGTCCGGCCAGCAGCCAGGTGGGTATGGCCCTGGGCGTCATACGGGCCGGCTTGCCGGGGGCGGTGGCGGCCTGGCTCGGATTCACGCTGCCCTCGGCGGTGGCCCTGGTGGCGTTCGCCTACGGCCTGCAGGTGGTCGGTGTGGCCGACGCGGGGTGGCTGCATGGCCTGAAAGTGGTCGCCGTCGCCGTCGTGGCCCAGGCCGTCTGGGGGATGTCCCGCAACCTGGCCGCCGATCGTGAACGGGCGTCGCTGGCGATCGTCGCGGCCATGGCGATGCTGATGTCGCGAACGGCGGCGACGCAGGTCCTCGTCATCGCCGCGGCCGGGATCCTGGGCTGGATGTTCTTGCCGGCGGCGGGCACGTCGGCCGCCCGCTCGATGCGGATCGCCGTCAGCAAGCGCGTGGCGATCGGCGCTCTGGCGCTGTTCTTCGTGCTGCTCGTCGGCTTGCCGGCGGTTCGCCAGTCGGTCCCGTCGCACGCCGTGGCCGTCTTCGACAGCTTCTACCGGGCAGGGTCGCTGGTCTTCGGGGGCGGGCACGTCGTGTTGCCCTTGCTCCAGGCCGAGGTCGTCCCCCCCGGCTGGGTGACGAACGAAGAGTTCATCGCGGGGTACGGCGCGGCCCAGGCGGTTCCCGGCCCGCTGTTCACGTTCGCCGCGTATCTCGGCGCGGTGATGGATCAGCCGCCCAACGGGTGGCTCGGAGCCGCGTGGGCCCTCATCGCGATCTTCCTCCCGGCGTTCCTGCTGACCGTCGGCGCGCTCCCCTTCTGGGAGCTGGTGCGCTGGCGGGCCAACATCCAGTCGGCGCTCCGCGGCATCAATGCCGCCGTGGTGGGGCTGTTGCTGGCGGCCCTGTACGATCCCGTATGGAGCAGCGCCATCACGGGCCCGGCCGATTTCGGCCTCGCCCTGGTCGCGTTCGGCCTGCTCATGTTCTGGCGATGTCCGCCCTGGCTCGTGGTCGTGCTCACTGCCGTCGGGGCCGAGGCCATCGGCCGCGTCGCCTGAAGGCCGGCGTGGCCGGCCACGGGGTACAATGCCGCTCCAGCGAGGTGCGTCCCATGCTCAAAGCCCTGGCCCTGGTCGTGTTGCTCGGTGTGCCGGCGCCGGCTGCCGCCGGGGAGCTGCCCATCGTCGACGCTCACATCCACTACAGCCACGACGCCTGGGATGCGGTGCCGCCGAAGGAGGCGGTGGCCCTCCTGCGCAAGGCCGGCCTGAAGCGGGCGCTGGTGTCGAGCTCCAACGACGAGGGCACGCAGAAGCTGCTGGCCGAGGCGCCGGACCTCGTGGTGCCCGAGCTGCGCCCCTACCGGCTGCGCGCCGATGTGGGCACCTGGGTGCGCGACGAGTCGATCATCGCCTACGTGGAGGAGCGGCTGGCCAAGCACCCCTACGTCGCGATCGGCGAGTTCCACGTGTTCGGGGCCGACGCCGACCTGCCGGTGCCCCGTCGCATCGTCCAGCTCGCCCGACAGCACGGGCTCATGCTGCACGCCCATGCCGACGCCGACGCCGTCGAGCGGCTGTTCCGCCAGGATCCCGGAGCCCGCATCCTGTGGGCGCACGCCGGTTTCGAGCCGCCGGCCCGCGTGCGCGAGATGCTGCGCACCTACCGTAACCTCTGGGCGGACCTGGCCTTCCGGAACGACCACGCCCCGGGGGGAACGGTGGCCCCCGAGTGGCGCCAGCTCTTCGTCGAGTTCCCCGACCGCTTCATGGTAGGCACCGACACCTATGTTCCCGAGCGCTGGCACTACGTGCCCGAGCACGCGGCCTGGTCACGGGGATGGCTCGCCGACCTGCCGGCTGAGGTGGCCGAGCGGATCGCCTGGAAGAACGGCGAGGCGCTGTTCGGCGGCACGAAGCGCCCAGCACGCTGATCGGGCCGGTGGGCCTGCGCCGCCTGTGCCGGTGCCTGACCCTCATCGCGACCGGGCTGGCCGTCGCAACGCCGGTCGCCGCGGGCTGCGCCGTGCCGCCGGAGTTCACCGCGCAGCGTCGACTGGAGTCGGCCGGCGTAGACGCTGACCGATCCCGGGCGACGGTCGGACCACCTCCGGGCGCCGATGGTTGCGGACAACGCTGACTTCGAGCATGGCTGCCCCGGTGACGAGGCGGGCTACTCGGGAGAGGCGCTCACAGACGGCGAGTCGGGCGATGCGGTGAGCGGCTGATCCGCTCGCTGAACCACTTCAAGGGTATCCGCGGCCTCGAGACTCGGGTTCGGAAGCGTGTCGACGTGGTGCCATTTGACCCACACCCGGCGAGCCTGCCCCCGGCGTTGGAACGCCACACGGATAATCGTTCCGCGAGTCTTGAGCAAACGATGACTTCGGATGACGATGTCGCCGGCGCATAGCTGGGCCATGAGCGCCTCCGTCTCAGCGAGCGCCCGTTCTCCACGGGAGGATCATGCTCGCATGGCAGCGAACCCCAGCGGTCGTTACCTCGCACTACGGTCGCCTTCGCTGCCACTCGGAGGACGAGGGCAATGCGGGGAATGGATGTTACATCGCTTGGTCACACTGAACAACAGGCAGCCCGGTCACCGCGATCAGCGTCGACTCGACTTCGGTTGCTGGAGCCGGCTAAGATGGGGCCGTCGGTGCCGGCACCTGCTGGGTTCGCAGGTCGCTGACATAGACCGAGTGACGCCTCTTCTCGGGCCTCAGCCCTGGACCTCCGCTCGACAGTTCTCGGAACTCTGGTGGTGGGTTTGGCGCCGGGCGACAGCAGCGAGGATCATCCTGACATGCGGCCACTGAGAGCATTTTTGCTCCTGCGCGACCTGGCGGCGCCCGCGCCTTTGTCGGTGCCCGCGCTCGAGTCCGACGACGCCATACGCGGAGAGCTCTTCAGCGCCGAACGCCTCGAGGAGCACGCGAGGATCATCGCCGGCCAGCGGACCCTCGCGGAGAGCGAGGCCGGTCGCCCCCTCTCGCCCCGAGTACGCGACAGCGGTCGTGTCCTGCTCCAGTGCTATCGTACGCTCGCCGCGGTGATCCGAGAGGAAGGCGTGATCACGCCGGCCGCGGAGTGGTTCGTCGACAACTTCTACATCGTCGACGAAGCCGTGCGGGAAGTCCGGGATGATCTCCCGCTCGGCTTCTACCGCCAGCTCCCCAAGCTCGCGGAAGGCTCCCTGCAAGGCTACCCGCGCGTCCTCGGTCTGGCCTGGAACTTCGTCGCCCACACCGACAGCCGATTCGAACCCGAGACCCTCCAGCGTTTCGTGCACGCCTTCCAGCGCGTGCAGCCGCTGACGATCGGCGAGCTCTGGGCCGTCCCCATCGCCTTACGGGTCGTGCTCGTGGAGAACCTCCGGCGCCTGGCCGAGCGGATCGTGAAGGGCCGCACCGCCCGCCATGACGCCGACGCCTTGGCCGACGAACTGCTCGGGCTCGGGGGGCGACCGGCCCGGCCCCTGGCCTTCCAGGGGCTCGAGGCCGCAGACCTGCCCATCGCCTTCACTGTGGAGCTCGTCCAGCGCTTGCGCGAGCAGGACCCCGAGTCGACACCCGCGCTCTCGTGGCTCGACCAGCAGCTGTCGAAGCTCGGCACGTCGCCCGACGAGCTGGTCCGAGCCGAACACCAGAGTCAGGCCGCCATGAACGTGACGGTCCGCAACGTGATCACCAGCATGCGGGTGATGTCGACCTTCGACTGGGCGGAGTTCTTCGAGAGCGTAAGCCTCGTGGACGAGATGCTCCGTTCCGAAAGCCGCTTCGGCGCCATGGACTTTGCGACTCGCGACCGGTACCGTCACGCGATCGAGGACCTCGCGCGGCACTCCCGGCGCTCGGAGCTCGCCATCACCCGGGAGGCGCTCGCCCGAGCGAGACGTGCCGCGGCCGAGGCGGCGCAGCGGTCCGGCGCTCCTTCCAGGGCTCGGGCCGAAGATCCTGGCTACTATCTGATCTCGAAGGGGCGGCGGCGCTTCGAGAAGGAGCTCGGCTATCGGGCTCCCGTCACCCGACGGCTGGTGCGAGCCTTCGTGTCCGGTGCGGTGGAGCGCTACCTCGGAAGCGTCGGCATCGTGACGGGGCTGGCCCTGGCGGTCCCACTCGTCGCGGCGTCGGCGTCGGGGATGAGTCCTCTCGCGCTCGCCGTGCTGGGACTCGTGGCCCTCCTCCCGGCCTCCGACCTGGCGGTGGCCGTCGTCAACCGGTTCGTCATGGCGGTGCTCGGCCCGCGTCCGCTGCCGCGTCTCGAGCTCCCCGACGGGGTGCCGCAGCCCCTGCGAACTCTCGTCGTGGTGCCGACCCTCCTGACGGGCGAGGCCGAGATCGAAGAGCATATCGACCGCCTGGAGATTCACTACCTCGCCAATCCTGACGGCGACCTGCGCTTTGCCCTTCTCTCTGACTGGACTGACGCGGCCATGGAGACGATGCCAGAGGACGACCGACTCCTCGCGGCCGCGATCGAGGGAATAGCCCGTCTCAACCAGCGGCATGGCCCGGCCTCCGATTCGGGCGAACGGTTTCTCTTGCTGCATCGGAGGCGCACGTGGAATGAAGACGAAGCGAAGTGGATGGGATGGGAACGCAAGCGCGGGAAGCTTCGCGAGCTGAACCGTCTTCTCCGGGCCGGCACCGATACGACGTTCATGTCGACGCACGGGCGTCCCCCGACCGTGCCCGACGCCGTCCGCTACGTGATCACGCTCGATGCCGACACGCGTCTTCCGCGAGGGGCCGCCGGCCGCCTCGTCGCCACGATGGCCCATCCCCTCAACCGGCCAGTGTTCGACGCACGGGAGGGTCGCGTCGTCGACGGATACGCCGTGCTGCAACCCCGCATCACGCCCACGATGCCCCCCGATGGTCAGGGCTCTCTGTTCCAGCGAATCTTCGCCGGTCCGGCCGGGATCGATCCCTATGCCGGAGCCGTCTCCGACGTCTACCAGGATCTCCTCGGCGAGGGCTCGTACACGGGGAAGGGCATCTATGACGTCGACGCCTTCGAGGCTGCCCTGGCGGGCCGGGGACCCGAGAACGCGCTCTTGAGCCACGACCTGTTCGAGGGCATCTTCGCGCGCGCTGGACTGGCGACGGACATCGAGCTCTTCGAGGAGTTCCCGTCACGCTACGAGGTCGCCGCCGCGCGGCAGCACCGCTGGGCGCGGGGAGACTGGCAACTGCTGCCCTGGATCATCAGGGGAACTGCCGCGGCAGCGAGAGGTCGCACGCGGATCCCACTCATCGGCATGTGGAAGATGATCGATAATCTCCGGCGGACACTGTCGGCCCCCGGCGCGTGGCTCACGCTCGTCGCCGGCTGGACGCTGCCCCACGGCTCCCCCCTCGTGTGGACGGGGTTCGTGTTTGCGACCCTCGCGCTCCCCGCCCTCGTGCCGGCGCTCACCGAGTCGATTCCCAGGCGATCGGGGATCTCGAAGCGGAGCCACGTCCGCGCTGTCGGGAGGAGCTTTGCCATCGCTGGCGCCCAGATCGCCCTCGGCGTCACCTGCCTGGCTCATCAGGCGTGGATGATGAGCGATGCGATCGTGCGTACGCTCGTCCGTCTGTATCTGACGCGCCGGCGGATGCTCGAATGGACGACCGCCGCCCAGGCCAGATCGGGACTCTCCCTGGACCTGGCGAGCGGGTATGGACGGATGCGGGGCGCGCTGATCCTGGCCGGGACAGGTGGGGCGCTGGTGACCCTGGTGCGACCCGAGAGCTGGGCGGTCGCGGCGCCGTTCGTCCTGCTCTGGGGCCTGTCGCCTCTGGTGGTCCGATGGGTCAGCCAACCAGTGCGCGCCGATGCGACACGCTTTCTGTCCGCGGAAGATGCCAGAATCCTCCGCTCGACGGCGCGCCGCACCTGGCGCTTCTTCGAGGCCTTCATCGGTCCGGACGATCACTTCCTGCCGCCCGATAACTTCCAGGAGGATCCGAAGCCGGTCCTCGCGCGCCGTACGTCTCCGACCAACATCGGACTCTACCTGCTGTCGACTCTCGCCGCCCGCGATTTCGGCTGGCTGGGTGCTCTGGAGACTGTCGAACGGCTCGAGGCGACGCTCACGACCATCGGCTCTCTCGAGCGCTTCCGCGGGCACCTCTACAACTGGTATGACACGGGCAACCTTCGCCCGCTGGAGCCCCGCTACGTGTCCACCGTCGACAGCGGGAACCTCGCCGGTCATCTACTCGTCCTCGGAAATGCGTGTCGCCAGGCCGCTGATCGCCCCCTCCTCGCCCGCGAAGCGTTTGCAGGAATCGAGGATGCGCTCCGACTCGTCGACGAGGCCGCGCGCGTCCTTGCCGACGACCGACGCACCCAGACCGTCACCCTGACCCATCTGGAGGAGGCCCGCCGGGCCCTGGCCGCGGGCTTCCGCGAACCCCCGGCGGACCTCGCCGACTGGGCGGCCCGTCTCCGCCACCTCGCCGTCCAGGCCGAGACGCTCGTGGACATCTCGCGCGTGCTGACGGCGGAGCGCGGTGACGACGCGGGCTCCGACCTCCTGGTCTGGGCCCAGGCGGCACGCGCCACCATCGCGAGCCACCAGAATGATCTCGAGACGATCACGCCGTGGGCGGCGCATCTGCCTGCCGTCCTGACCGATCTCTCGACGGCGCCGCCCGGGGTCAAGCGGGCGATCGAGCCCCTCCTCGCGCCGTCGCTCACTCCGTCCGAAGCATCCAGCCGCTGCGAGGTCGCGATCGATGCCCTCACGACGCTTCGCGGCCGTGGCGACGAGGTTGCGCGGATCGACGAGATCATTGGCGTGCTGGAGCGCTCCGCCGTGGCATCCCGAGCGTTGGTCCGCCGCCTCTCGGCCGTCGCGGGGGCCGCGAAGGAGCTCTTCGACGGGATGGAGTTCGGCTTCCTCTTCGATCCCGCCCGCAAGATCTTCTCGATCGGCTACCGGGTGATGGATGGCGGCCTCGATCCCAGCGGCTACGATCTGCTCGCCTCGGAAGCGCGGCTGGCCAGCTTCATCGCGATCGCCAAGGGGGACGTCCCGGCTTTGCACTGGTTCCACCTCGGTCGCGCGATGACCCCGGTCGCGCTCGGTTCGGCCCTCGTCTCCTGGTCCGGCTCGATGTTCGAGTATCTGATGCCGGCGCTCGTCATGGACGCTCCCCCGGGAAGCTTGCTCCAGCAGACGAACCGCCTCGTCGTGCAACGCCAGATCAGCTATGGCGGGGAGCGCGGTGTCCCTTGGGGAATATCCGAATCGGCCTACAACGTCCGTGACCTCGATTTGACCTTTCAGTATTCGAACTTCGGTATCCCGGGACTGGGGCTCGAACGTGGTCTCAGTGAGGACCTGGTCGTCGCGCCATACGCAAGCGCGCTGGCCGCGATGGTCGACCCCGAGGCGGCGGCCGAAAACCTCTCCCGGCTCGTGGGGGCGGGGGCCCGGGGTTCGTACGGCTTCTACGAGGCGCTCGATTACACGAGGTCGCGCGTGCCGGAAGGCAAGAAGGTGGCGGTGGTGTCAGCCTACATGGCACACCACCAGGGCATGACGCTCGTCGCGCTCGTCAACGTTCTCTACGAGGGTGTGATGCGCTCGCGCTTCCACACCGAACCCATCATCCAGGCCACCGAGCTGCTGCTGCAGGAGCGCGCGCCCAGAAACGTGGCGGTGGCGCGACCTCGGGCCGAGGAGGTGCAGGCGCCGGCTCATGCCCGCGACTACGTGGAGCCACTCTTCCGTCAGTTCACATCTCCGCACGACCTGGCGCCGCGGACTGTCCTGCTCTCGAACGGGCGATATGCCGTGATGCTGACGGCGGCCGGCTCGGGCTACAGCCGGTGCGCCGACCTGGCGATCACCCGCTGGCGGGAGGACGTCACCTGCGATCACTGGGGAACGTACCTCTTTCTGCGGGACGTGCAGAGCGGGGTGGTCTGGTCGGCCGGGTATCAGCCCACCGGCGTCGAGCCCGACTCCTACCAGGCGACGTTCTACGAAGAGCGAGCCGAGTTCCATCGGCGTGACGGCGCGATCACGACGACGCTCGAGGTGCTCGTCTCTCCGGAAGACGACGCGGAGATCCGCCGGGTGTCCGTCACGAACCTGGGGGCGCGGACCCGAGAGATCGAGGTGACGTCCTACGCCGAGCTTGTCCTGGCCCTCCCAGCGGCGGATGCCGCGCACCCGGCGTTTTCCAACCTGTTCATCCACACTGAATCGATCGCCGCGCGCGACCTCCTGTTGGCGACTCGCCGGGCTCGGGCGCCCACGGAGCCGTCGATCTGGGCTGCCCACATCGTCGTCGTCGAGGGGCAGGCGGGCGGTGGGGCCCAGTTCGAGACCGACCGAGGACGCTTTCTCGGTCGCGGGCGAGGGATCCGTACGCCGATGGCGGTCATCGACGGCCGGCCGCTGTCCAACACCGCGGGCTCCGTGCTCGACCCGATCTTCAGTCTCAGACGGCGGGTGCGACTCGCGCCGAGCGAAAGCGTCCGCCTGGTGTTCTCCACGCTCATCGCCTCCTCGCGTGACGAAGCCGTGGAGCTGGCCGACAAGTATCGCGACCCGGCGACATTCGAGCGCGCGGCCACGCTGTCGTGGACGCATGCGCAGGTACAGTGCCACTATCTCGGCATCGCAGCGGAGGAGGCGCACCTGTTTCAGGAGCTGGCCAGTCGGCTCCTGTACGCCGCCCCGTCGCTGCGGGCCCCCTCGGAGGTGCTCAAGCGCAACACCTCGGGGCCCGCCACCCTCTGGGCTCACGGGATCTCCGGCGACCTCCCGATCGTCCTCGTCCGCATCGACGAGCCGGAGGATCGAGGGATCGTCCGGCAACTCCTCCGCGCCCACGAGTACTGGCGCACGAAGGGGCTGGCCGTCGACCTCGTCATCATCAACGAGAAGCCTCACTCGTACGCGCAGCAGCTCCAGGCCTCCCTGGAGACGCTGGTCCGGACGAGCCAGTCGGCCTGGCGGCACGAGCGGCACTCGACGCACGGCAACGTCTTCATCCTGCGCAAGGATGCCCTGGCAGCGCAGGAGCGCGATGCCTTGCACACGGCGTCCCGGGCCGTGCTCCTCAGTCGACAGGGCACGCTCGCGGAGCAACTCGCTCGGGCCCAGGGAGCGGCGCGGATGCTCACCGCGCCGCGACGCGCGGCGCGACCGGAACGGTCCATCGATGCTCCGCCTCTTCGCCCGGACTTCGAGTTCTTCAACGGCCTGGGGGGGTTCGTCGATGACGGCCGTGAATACGTCACGATCCTCGGAGAAGGGCAATGGACTCCCGCACCCTGGATCAATGTGGTCGCCAATCCGGTCTTCGGCTTTCAGGTCTCGGAGTCTGGTGCCGGGTATACGTGGTCGGTGAACAGCCGTGAGAACCAACTGACGGCGTGGTCCAACGATCCGGTCAGCGATCCGCCGGGGGAGGCGATCTATGTTCGGGACGAGGACACGGGTGTGCTGTGGAGCGCGACCGTCCTGCCCATTCGAGAAGAGGCCTCGCCCTACGTGGCCCGACATGGTCAGGGCTACAGTCGCTTCGAGCACACATCTCACGGCATCTTCCTTCATCTGCTCCAGTTCGTGCCGCTCGACGACCCGGTGAAGATCTCTCGTCTCACGCTCGAGAATCGCTCCTCAACCGCCCGGCGTCTCTCGGTGACCGCGTATGTCGAATGGGTCCTCGGCGCCTCGCGCAGCACCGCCGCTCCGTTCATCGTTACCGAGATCGATCCGGATACGGGGGCGCTACTGGCGCGCAACGCCTGGAGCGTCGATTTCGGCGATCGCATCGCCTTTGCCGACCTGGGGGGTCGCCAGACCGCGTGGACGGCCGATCGGACGGAGGTCCTCGGTCGGAACGGGACGCTCGATCATCCCGCGCTCCTGGAGCGAGGGGGCCGCCCATCGGGAAGGGTCGGGCCCGGCCTCGATCCGTGTGCGGCGCTCCAGACCGTGATCGTGGTGCCGCCGGGCGGCCGAGAGGAGATCGTGTTCTTCCTCGGCCAGGCCTCGACGGTCGACGAGGCGCGCGCGCTGATCACCCGTCATCGCTCGACGGACCCCGAGCTCACCTTACGAGCCGTGACGACGCAGTGGGATGACGTCGTCGGCTCCGTCCAGGTGAGAACCCCCGACCGCTCCCTGGACCTGATGCTCAATCGGTGGCTGCTGTACCAGACGCTGGCCTGCCGCGTGTGGGCCCGAGCCGCCTTCTATCAAGCTGGGGGTGCCTACGGATTCCGCGACCAGCTCCAGGATGTGATGGCCCTGACCGTCGCCAAGCGCGCGGTCGCGCGCGAGCACCTGCTCAGAGCCGCGGCCCACCAGTTCGTGGAGGGGGACGTCCAGCACTGGTGGCATCCCCCATCCGGTCGGGGAGTGCGGACGCGGAGCGCCGACGACCGGGTGTGGTTGCCGTACACGGTCGCCCATCATGTAGAGGCCACGGGCGATGCCACCGTGCTGGACGAGGTCGTCCCATTTCTCGAGGGGCCGCCGTTGGCGACGGGCCAGGCCGAATCGTACTCCCAGCCCACCGTCTCCTCAGAACAGGGCACGCTGTTCGAACACTGCGCGCGCGCCCTGGACCGAAGCCTTGCGGTCGGAGCGCACGGGCTTCCCCTGATCGGCACCGGAGACTGGAACGACGGCATGAATCGGGTCGGGCCGGAAGGGCGAGGGGAAAGCGTCTGGCTCGGGTGGTTTCTCCACACGACGCTCTGGGAGTTCGCGAAAGTGGCCGACGCCCGGGGCGAGCACGCGCGGGCGAACCGGTGGCGCCAGCACGTGCGCGCCCTCAAGGCCGCTCTCGAAGAGCACGGGTGGGACGGAGACTGGTATCGTCGTGCCTATTTCGACGACGGGACCCCCCTGGGGTCCGCCGTCAATGCGGAATGCCGCATCGATTCGATCGCCCAGTCGTGGGGAGTGCTCTCGGGCGCCGCCGAGTCCGTTCGGGGGGCACGGGCGATGGCCGCCGTCGAGGAGTATCTCGTCCGGCGAGGCCAGGAGCTGGTCCTCCTGTTCACGCCGCCGTTCGATCGCACGCCGCTCGACCCCGGTTACATCAAGGGCTATCCGCCGGGCATTCGCGAGAATGGCGGCCAGTATACGCATGCGGCCATCTGGGCCGTGATGGCCTTCGCCGCGCTCGGTGACGGCGACAAGGCGAACGAGCTCTTTTCGATCTTGAACCCGATCAACCGGGCGAGCACGCGGGCGGGCGTCCATCGATACAAGGTGGAGCCGTATATCGCGGCCGCCGACATCTATGCCGAGCCCCCCCACGTGGGGCGCGGAGGATGGACCTGGTATACCGGTTCCGCCGGGTGGATGTACCGGGCCGGCCTGGAATGGCTTCTCGGATTCCGGCTGCGGGGGGCGATTCTCCACCTCGATCCATGTATTCCCCGCGCATGGCGACGCTTCGAGATCACGTTCCGATACCACGCGTCGCGCTACGAAATCACCGTCGAGAACCCGGGCGGCGTGACACGAGGCATCGCCACCGTGGAGGTGGACGGGACGCCTCTGGCGGCCGGCCGGGCAAGCCTTCCCCTCATCGATGACGGCGCGACGCGGCGCGTTCGCGTCGTCCTCGGGTGAGCCGCGGCGGCAGACGGTTCGTCCGGTACCGCCGTTAGGAGATCTGGATGGCCGAGAGCATCCAGAAGTTGAGGCCGGCTGGGCGTGTGAACGTCCAGAATTCTTCGACCTCCTTCGGTATCACGCTCGACCCGTTCACGAGGCCGTTGGTCATCGCGTCGACGGTGTAGTCGATCATCGAGCCGCTGATGTAGGCCGTCACGTAATCCTGATCGCTCTCCTGCCATGCTTCCGTGATCTCGGCGCGAATCTCGATGCAGTCGATGCGGTTCAATCGTCCGGCCTCGTGTAACCGGTCGCACCGCGCTTGCAGCTCGCCATACATCTCGGGCGTGAGTCGATCACGGAGGGGGCCAATGTCCCGAGTCATCCAGGCGTTCTGCACGTCGCGGAACACCATACCCGTGTAGCCGGCGAATCTGTCCGGATCAAACCTCGCGTCGGTCTGGCGGATGTCGCGGACTCCTCGCTCGAGGCTCGATTCGTCGGGCGGCGTAGCCAGGCGACTCGGGACACTCACGGCGACCGGCATCGGTGGCGCAGGCGCGGCCGGGCGACGGGGCAGGAACATCACTACGATTCCGCCACCAATGAGCAGCAGGGCCAGCAGGCTCCCGGAGAGCCCGAAGAGCGAGCCGCCGAGCAGGCTACCGGCCGCGAAGCCGGCCAGCAGGGTCATCCAGCCACTACGGCGACGCTCTGGGGGCGCCCGCAGCGCTGTCACGGGCGCCGGCGATGGTTCGAGACGTTCAGGGACGGGGCGGGCCGGGGCCGAATCCGAGCGTGAGCCACGACTGCCGAGCGTTCCAGCGTTCCCCCTGTGTCGATCGCCGGCGGTCGTCCAGATGCCGTCAGCAGGGATCATGAGCGCTCCAACGCACACCGCTGGGTGCCTTCAAGTTATATATTACCTAGCTGTAATATAATTTATCATGTTATATATGTCAACGGGAGGCACACCATGGGATCGCAGACCTTGAGGCAAGCCACCAAGCTCTGGCAGGAGGAGACCGAGCCGGAGTTCGGCCGGCCGTCTGGCGACCTCGGGATCGACGAGGCCATCCCCTGGCTGCGGAAGGCCAGGCAGGCGAGGCGCTGCGAGCCGCGGACGGCTGGGATTGAGGCGCCCTCGCAGGGGGCGGCGGCACCGGGAGCGAGGATGTCGGCATGATTCCCTGGTGGCGCGATTGGGTCGTTTGGTATTCCGCTGCGCTGGGGCTGCTGGGGGCGGGGCTCCTGGCCCTGTCGTCGCTCGTGTAGCGGGGAGCGATGACCGTCGAGGGATTCGCTGGCCTCCGAGAGTTCGTTCGTCGGGCAGTGCGCCAGCTCGACGGAGCGCCCGACGGAGTGCTCGAGGCGGTCGATAACCACATCCGGGTCCACCACGAACTGCTGCTCGCCGCGTGGGACGAGATGAGGCACCGCGGTGCCGCCGTGACTCACGTCACCGAGTCTGAGTACGACCGATCCCGTCAGCTGGTCGGCGAAGTCCTGCAGGCAAAGGGCCAAGACATCGCGGCGATCTGGAGGGATCCAGACCCGGTTGCCAAGGCACTCATCGTGTTGGTCGTGCAGGAAGTGAACGCGTACCAGAGGACGCCGGCGCGCCGATTCGCCGCCACGTCAAAGAGTCAGTCAGTGTGATGTAGCCTGCCTCCAGCCATTCGCGTACGGCGCGGCTGCTCGCCGTTGCCTCACCGGCGAGGTCCGCCGGCCCCGAGGAGCACCGGTCAACGGCTCGGCTTCCACGTTTCCGCCGCGTACTCGCGCAGGGCCTGGAGGAGCACGCGGCCCAGCGTGGTCCCCTCACCGGCGGCGCGGGCGCGCGCGGCCCGCTGGAGGTCGCGAGGGATCCCGTGCACCAGGTAGATGCCGGTGAGAGCGATGCGGACGAGCACGGGACTCGGCATGGGACCGTCCTTCCTGGCGCGAACGAGACCGCGGTGGTGCCCGCGCCTGTCACCCCACAGACCACGCTAGCAGCCCCGAGGAGCCGCGCCTATTGGACTTTCGTCCATCGAGCGTGACGCCCATCGCGACGAGAGCGCGAGCGCTCTGGCCTGCCGGGGACGTCGCTGGCGAGGAGCGCCCGTCCCGGGTTTGCGGTATCGTTGAGGCCCTGATGGCGCCGGACTGGGCCCTGCCCGGGTGGCCTTTCGCGGCGGCGGTGGCGCTGGCCGTCGTCGAGGCGCTATTCATCGCCTGGCTCCTGCTTCGCTGGGCGGCCCGCCGGCGGGCGGGCCTCGTGCTGGAGAAGCGCCTGCAGTTCGAAGCGCTCCTCGCGAAGCTTTCGGCGGGGTTGATTCACATCCCGGCCAGCGAGATCAACACGGCGCTCGAGCAGGCGCTCCAGCAGGTCGTCACGTTCCTGGGCGCGGATCGCGGCAATCTCGACGAATACGTCGCCGGCGGACCGGGGGTCCGCATCGCGTGGGCGCTGCCGGGTCTCGAGGAACTGCCGAGGGTCATGGACGCTGACCAGTTTCCCTGGACGACCAAGGCACTGGGACGTGGAGACATCGTCCGATTCTCCAGGACGGAGGAGCTTCCGGAGGAGGCGGCGATCGATCGGGCCAGCTACGAGCGCGTCGGCACCCGCTCGCACGTCTCGATCCCTCTGCGCGCCGGTGGACGGATGCTCGGCGTGCTGTCCTTCGACGCCGTCCGCGCAGAAAGCGCCTGGTCGGACGAGCTGGTAGAACGGCTCCGCCTCCTGAGCGAGGCCTTCGCCAACGCCCTGGAGCGCAAGCGGATCGATCTCTCGCTCGCCGAGCGCCTGCGGTTCGAGAAGCTGCTGGCCTCCCTGGCGGCCACGTTCAGCACGCTGTCGGCCGCCGATTTCGATCGAGAGGTCCGGGGCGCCCTCCGCCGGGTCGTCGACTTCCTGGGGGTCGATGGCGGCAGCCTGATCGAGTTCTCCCGGGACGGCAGCACCGTCCGGTCATGGGCTATCGAGGAATGGATCGATGTCGCCGAGTTCCCGTGGATGACGGCCCGCCTGCAACGCGGAGAGGTTGTCACCGTTTCCCGGCCCGACGAGCTTCCCGACGAGGCGGCCGTGGACCGGCGGAGCTATCTGGCGCTCCGCGTCAAGCCCCAGATCGCCGTCCCCCTCGTCGCCGGCAAGACCGTCGTTGGCGGGCTGGTGCTCAGCACCGTCGGCGTCGACCGCGCGAGGCCGGGCGAGCTGATGCAGCACCTCGAGCTCCTCGGGGAAGTGTTTGCCAACGCGCTGTCGCGCAAGCAGGGGGAACTCGAGGCACAGCGCCTCCGGCAGGATCTGGCGCACATCGGCCGGGTCTCGGCCATGGGCGAGCTCACCGCGTCGCTGGCCCACGAGCTCAGTCAGCCGCTCACCGCGATCCTCAACAACGCGCAGGCGGCCCGGCACCTCCTCCCGGCCGACACCGTGAATTTCGGCAAGATCCGCCAGATCCTGGACGACATCGTCGCCGACGACAAGCGGGCCGGTGGCGTCATCCACCGGCTGCGCAGCCTGCTCAAGAAGGGCGACCTGGAGTTCGTGACGCTCGACCTCAACGAGATCGCGAGTGAAGTGGCCTGGCTGATGAGGAACGACGCCTTGAACCGTGACGTGACGATGGGCCTCGACCTCGCCGCCGATCTGCCGAGGGTGCGCGGCGACCGCGCCCAGCTCCAGCAGGTGGTGCTGAACCTGGTGCTCAACGGCCTCGAGGCCATGCGGGAGCCGCACACGGGTGATCGGACGCTCATCATCCGGACGGCCAGGGACGGCGCGGCAGCGGTCAGGCTCGCGGTCCAGGACTCGGGGATCGGGATCGACGAGGCGAACGTCGACCGCCTCTTCCAGCCGCTCCACACGACCAAGGCCGAAGGGCTGGGCATGGGTCTCGCCATCTCGCGCACCATCGTCGACGCGCACCGCGGCCGGCTGGGGGCGGCGAACAACGAACACGGCGGCGCGACCTTCTATTTCACGCTGCCGGTGGACACGGAGGACGTGCGATGAGAGGGGTCCCCCCGGTGGTCTTCATTGTCGACGACGACCCTTCCGTGCGAACGAGCCTGACGCGCTTGATCGAGGCCACAGGGTACGCGGTCGAGGCGTTTGCGTCGGCCCGGGAGTTCCTGGAGCGCGAACGGTATGCCGGTCCGTCCTGCCTCGTGCTGGACGTGCGGATGCCCGGCCTGAGCGGGCTCGACCTGCAGGAGATGCTGGCGGGCGCGGGGCGCCGGATGTCCATCGTCTTCGTCTCGGGCCATGGTGACATCTCGATGAGCGTCAGGGCCATGAAGGGCGGGGCTGTCGATTTCCTCACCAAGCCCTTCGACGAGAAGGAGCTCCTCACGGCGATCGACCGGGCCGTGGCGAAGGACGTTCATGATCTGGACGACGAGGCCCGCCTGGCCGAGGTCCAGAAGCGCGTGAACACGCTCACACCGCGCGAGGTCGAGGTGTTCGCCCTCGTCGTGACCGGCATGCTGAACAAGCAGATCGCGTCCCGGCTCGGCATCGTCGAGAAGACGGTCAAGGTGCACCGCGCCCGGGTCATGGAGAAGATGCGGGCGAGATCGGTCGCTGAGCTGGTTCGGCTGGCTGACCGACTGGGCGTGATCGTGCCGAAGTCCTGATCGACGCGAGCCTGTGTAAGGCCGGAGGCTTACGCGGTGCTGAGGCCGCGGGCCAGATCCGCGACGGCCCGCGCCAGCTCGACCGGTTCGACGGGCTTGGCGAGATAGGCCTGAAAGCCGGCCGCGAGGGCGAGTTTGGCGTCGTCGGGGCTCGCGTACGCGGTCAACGCGAGGGCCGGGATCTCTCCCCCTTGCTCGCGCGTGAGGCGCCGGATTTTTCGGATCAGGACGTAACCGCTCTCCTTGGGCATGCCGATGTCGCTGACCAGGACGTCCGCTTTCCGGCCTTCGAGGGCGGCGAGCGCCGCCCCCGCGGACGGGACGGCTGTCACCTGGGCCTCGCACTGCTCGAGCGCTCTGGTGAACAGGACGCGCGCATCGGCGTCGTCATCCACCACCAGGACCCGCAATCCTTTGAGCATCGGTGGATCATCCATGGCTTCGGAGCTTCCGCTGGTCGGGGGTACCGCCTCCCGAAACCGTGCCTCCGCGCCGGCCAGGGCCGGAAGACTGATGGTGAACGTCGCCCCCTGGCCCGCGCCGGGACTCTCGGCACAGACGGAGCCGTCGTGCAGTTCCACCAGGTGGCGCACGATGGCGAGGCCGAGACCGAGCCCGCCGTGCGATCTCGCCTCGGTGGTGTCGTCCTGGCGGAAACGGTCGAAGACATAGGGAAGGAAGTCCCGACGGATGCCAGGGCCAGTATCCTTGACGACGATCTGCACCTCGGGTCCATTCCGCTCGAGTCGTACCTCGACCCTGCCCCCTGCGGGCGTGAACTTGATCGCGTTGACAAGCAGGTTCGACACGATTTGCTGCATGCGGACCGGATCGCCGGAGATCATCTCCGCCGACGGATCGAGCACGAGATCGAGCGAAATGCCCTTCGTCTGAGCTCCCGGGCGGACGTTCGCGACAGCCGCCTCCAGAAGCGGTGCCACCGCGATCGGTTCGGCCCGAAGCCGGAGCGTCCCTGAGATGATTCGGGACATGTCGAGGAGATCCTCGATGAGCCGCGTCTGCAATTTCGCGTTGCGGTCGATCGCCTCGAGCGCCTGATCCGCTGCGCCCTCGTCGAGCTTCCCCGTGCGCAGGATCCGGGCGTAGCCCAGGATCGTGGCTAGCGGCGTCCGGAGCTCGTGGGAGAGCACGGCCAGGAACTTATCCTTGGCCTCGGACGCCTGCGCGAGCCTCATCGAGGTCTCTTCGAGCTGCCGGGAGCGGTAGTGCTCGGTCAGGAGCGTGTCACCGAGGATTCCCAGCAGCTCGCCGTGCAGCGGCAGCCGGGAGCGCGGCACCGGCAGCTCCTTGCGCATCACCGCCCACACGTCGTCGAAGGCGAGCCGGCAATCGCGGGCCAGGCGCGTGATTTCGCGGGGTCCCGGATGCATGGTCAGCCCGTACCCCGCGACCGCCGCGCCCACGATCTCGCCGGCGAGCCTGAGGGCGGTGCCGACGACCGTGAGCCCGTGCCACTCCTCGATGACGACCGGTGAGCCAGCGTGGGATCGGTCCAGGCAGGCTCGCGCGCACTTCGAAAAGATCCCGGGCGCAAGCCTCCCCGCCAAGAGGTCGAACAGCGGTGTGCGATGCGCAGGTCCCGCGATCAGACATCCATCGGCGCCGTAGACCTGGACAGTCAGATGCATGACGGCACCGTACTTTTCGAGAGCCTCTCGCCCCCGGTCGAGCTCGAACACGCTCACGTCGAGCGTCGTCATCGCCGCGACCGATGCCTACCCCTGGCTCGGAGCGGCGTGGCGCTCCGGCGATCGCGCGACGAGGCTGTAGTACTCCCAGAAGGGGAGCCGGCGCGTGGCCCCGGCCGGGATCTCTCGCGGGAGCACTCGCATCCCGGCGCCGTTCACGATCTCGCACTCGTGCGTCGTTCGGTCGAAGGCGTTCGCGCGCATCTTGGCGATCGTCAGCGCTTGCCGGAACGTGTCGGCCAGCTCGACCCAGTTGAGGAGGATCACGTTGTCCACCAGCGAGCTCACGCCGTAGGGCCCCATCACCGACGACATCCCGAGCAACTCCGGATTCTCGTGGTTGTAGAGCGTCGTGACCTGATGTTCCTTCATGAGCGCGACGACCGCGTGGAAGAAGTCGCGAAAGCTCCGGCCTGTCGAGCCGAGGCTCGAACCATAGGTCGACAGGCTGTCGATGACGGCGCGCCGGGGCCGAACTTCCTTCACGAGGTTCTCGAGCTGCACGAAATGCCGGTCGATCTCGATCTCTTGCGGCCGGTCGTACACGAGTCGCACCAGGCCCTTCTCGATCGGCGGCTTGAGATCGATCCCGATGCTGGCGGCATTCCGCAGCACCTGGGCCGGCGGCTCATCGAGCGTGAGCATGAGGCTCCGCTCGTTCCGCCGGGCGCCCTCGGCCACGTACTGAAGCGCCATGACGCTCTTGCCGGAGCCGGTGATCCCCACGACGAGCGTGGTGCTGCCGAGGAACAACCCTCCGCTCATCAGCTCATCGAGCCCGGGAACGCCCGTGGAGATGCGCGTCGAAGGGTCGAACGCCGCCGCCTCTTCTCGAGTCAGATCGCGGGGCGCCTGCACCCGACGGTAGACCTCGATCCCCTTGCCGTCGATGATCGCGACCGAGTGGCGGCCCATCCGGTAATCCTGGCCGCGGGCCTTCACGATCTCCAGCGACCGGTGCACCGCGCGCTCCCTCGGCTCGAGCCTGAGTCGGATGATCGTGTCGGCGATGAACTCCTCCGGCACGATGGCCCCCAGCTGGGCTTCGTCGCTGGCCGCCACTTCCACGCCCAGCATCGCGGTGAGCCGTTCGCGCTGCAGCCCCTCGGCGAGGAGATTGAACATTTCCGGCACGTTGTGGCCGTCGTCGCCGCCCGTGATCCGGCGGACGAGGCCGTCGACGAAGATCCGTTGCGCCCCGATCCCGGCGGCCTCGTCGAGGAGGAGGCTGTCGGCCTGCTGGATCTCCTGCTGGAACACCTGACGTGTCGTGAAGACGATCTTGAGCCGCCTCTGTCGCTCGAGCTCGGCCAGGTCCCAGCCGAAGAGCGCCGCATCGCGGATGAGCTTGTCGGGGGAGATCTCGAAGAGGACGATGAGCCCGGGCTCGTTGAATTCGGTCGCGCCCCGATAGATGAATTCCATCCCCAGGGTCGTCTTTCCCGTCCCGGTTGCTCCCTCGACCAGGATGATGCTGCCACGTAGAACGCCGCCGGAAAGGATCTCGTCCAGCCCGTCGATGCCGATCTTGACCAGGTCGCGTGCCGGCATGGTCAATGCCTCCTGTCCATCGTCACGGCCGTGCGCCAACCGAGTGGGTGTTGCCCGGGTCGCCCTTCGCAGGCTCCGCGTGCGACCGCCGTTGCCTGAGCACCGCGCGCAGCGCCCTCCGTCCGTCCGCTGTGGCGCACGTCTGCCGCAGGGATTCCAGCGATTCCCCGGAGCGGTGGATTTCGAGGACGTACATGCGCCCGGGAGCCCCCTGGTTGAGAAACCGCCTCAGGAGGCCGGCGCCGACCAGCACGTCGAGCGATCGCGCGACCTGCGGGAGGTCATAGCCGACGTAGGCGGCGAGTTGCTCGCTGCTCAGGACGACGCTTGGGTGCCGTGTGAAGAAGAGGAGCAGGTCGAGATCGCAGGCGTCACGCAGACCGATCGCGTCCAGTACGTTGTCTCCCACGGTCTCCGGCATAGGCGGAATGCGCTCGCTGTCCTGGCTCTCTGCCTCTCTGGTCGCTGCCTGTTGGGAGGTCCGACGAACGTCAACCGGACCTCAGCCACCGGATGATATCGCCACAGGGCCAGGGGCGCAACGTCGTTCCTGGGTGGCATGCGACTTGCGTTCCTTCGTGGGCCGTGTTCCGAGATGGCATGAAAGGCGTACATATCCTGGTCATCGAAGATGCGGCCGATATGCTGGACGTGCTCACGACATTGCTCCGGTGTGAGGGCGCCGAGGTCGTGGGAGCCGCGAACGGACGTGACGCGTTGGCCTTGTATCACGGGCACCGCTTCGACGTGGTCGTGACGGATCTCGGCCTGCCCGACATATCGGGCGACGTGCTGATCCGCATCTTGATCGCCGCCGCGCGACACCCCCTCAAAGTCGTCGTCATCACGGGTGAAGGTGAGCCCTCCGTGACCCGCGCGGTTGAAGCCGGCGCGAGCGCTATCTTCATCAAACCGTGTGACTGGGGGCACGTGCTCAGGTACCTGAACGGGCTCGGCGTGGTCGCCGCTGCCTGAGGTCCCGGCGGCCCTACAAGGCAAAGGTCACGGCCTGTACCGATCCTGTGTAACTTTCACACGGGCATCGCTCCGCGGGGTACTGGACCAAGGTCCAATAGCGGGCCTGAATGCAGGGATTCAATCGCCCGTGTGCACTTTATTGCCCGTGCTGACGACTTTCGTCATCCACCGGTCGGGCAATCGATGCTCTCCCTGATTGTCTCGAGCGTCCTCCTTCTGGCCGTTGTCCTCTTCGCCCTGCAGAATGCCCAAGCGGTCACGGTGCGGTTCCTCTTCTGGCAGCTCCAGTCCTCGGTGGCCCTCGTCGCCCTCGCCGCCACGGCAGCCGGCGTGCTGATCGCGGAACTGTTCGGGCTGGCGAGCCGCCTGCTGCGCTGGAAGCGCGGCCGGCCCGTGGCGGGTCCGGCGACGCCCCCCGCTGAGCCAGGCTCCTCCGCACGCCGGCGGGACTGAGTCCGGTCGACGCAATCCGTCGGGCAGAGGAAGAAGGGGCCCAAGGTCCAATAGTCATACCGGCTGACGTCCACTAGATTCAGGGCGAAACGCCGGAGATTTCCTCCGCGGGAGGTTTCCCGTGTATGACGTCAGAACGCGGCTCGATCAGGATCTGAAGGCGGCTGTCTCACGACTTCGCCAACTGCGTGGCGCGGCGGCGGTTGAGGAGCGGCCGGGGACGATCGGGGGCACTTGTCCCTTCGCCGACGAGGTCGACGGGATCCAGGCCAGCGAAAGCCGGGAGATCGGTTTCGCCACGCGCGAGCTGGTGCGGGAGCGCGTGAACCGTCTGTCGGCGGCGCTCGATCGGATGAACGACGGTGCGTATGGCGCCTGCGTGGAGTGCAATGAGCCGATTTCCCTGGCGCGACTGGACGCCATGCCGGAGGTGCAGACCTGCCTCCGGTGCCAGGACCGGCTCGAGCGACTCGGCCAGGCGCGCCCGATGATCCATGGTAACGGTGTTCGCCAGCAGCGAGCTCACGGCAGCCACCCGCGCTGGCGATAATAGCGCATCGCCCCCGCGTGGACGGGAGCGCGCCCGTTAGCATGGACCATGTCTTCGACCGACAGCGTTTCGAAAGCAGGATGCAGGTGCCGGAACGCGTCGAAGTTATCGAAGACGGCTCGGGTCATCTCGTAGGCCATGGTGTCCGATACACGTGGGCTGGCGAGCACCATCGCGCGGACGCCGAACGTCCGCACATCGGCCGGATGGTCCGCATACGTCCCGCCGGGGATCACCTCGCGCTCGTATTCTCGATACTCGGATAACATTCGGTCGATAGCCGGACCGCTCACGTCGACCAGCATGCCGTGGCATGTGCGAGTCACGTCTTGAATCAGTCCATTGGGATGGCCGACCGCATAGACGATCACGTCGAGCTCCTTCGCGCAAAAGGCGCGGTTCTGCTCAGCGGCCGGGAGCTCACGCACGTCTACGAAATCGCTTGGCGCCAGGCCGAGGACGGCCATCACGCGGTCCATATTGGCTCGTTGCCGCGATCCGGGATTCCCGATGTTGATCCGTGTACCGCGGAGCTGTGTCACCGTGCGGATGCCCAATTCCTTTTGGGCCACGACCGTCAGCATCTCGTCAGGACCGGCGAACAGGACGCGCAGTTCGGTCGTGGGCCCCCGCGAGGTGAACGGCCCTTGGCCCGTCACAGCGTCGGCCAGCACGTCCGACGGGACAATGCCGATGTCGAGCCGGCCGCGACGAAGCGATACGATAGTCGCGACGGGTCCTGACGACGGCTCTTCCGAGCATCGCAGGCCGTGGCGCGGTGTCTCGAGATTGAGCAACCGGCAAATCGAGGCACCGAGCGGGTAGTAGATCCCGGTTGGACTGGCGGTACCAATCACCACGTCAGGCCGATTGGCCACTGGCGCGCATGCCAGCCCGATGACAGCCAAAGCGGCGGAGCCGCAGAGGACGGCGATCGCCCGCGGCCACGGTGTTGAGCTCCTCCTATGTTGCCAGCGCATACTCGACGCGCTCCCCCTTCAGCTCGAGCAGGCCTTTCACCCAGCGCCCGTCGCTGTCGTGAAACACGCTGCCGGCATAGTAGGGCGTAATCATGTGATGGCGGCTGGCGCGAACAGGGCCCTGGGGGGTGTTGACCTGCTCATCGCCGAGCTGCTTCGTGACCAGCCCGATCTCTCCACCATGCTGGACATCGATCAACCTGTTCTCACGCACGATTCGGCTATCCCAGAGGGCGTTCGAGGTGAGGAGATACGGGGAGGCGAGGAAAGGTCCGTCGTGGCCGATGATCCGAAAGCCGTCCACGACAGCACTACCGGAGACCTGGAGTATTGTTCCGTTGTCGTCCGTTGTGCTCTTGACCGAGACCAAACGCTCCGACTGCCAGACTTCTTCGGCGTCGTGTTTGAATCGGAAGACGGTGAAGAACAGGACTGTGACCGCGATGTCCACATGCGTCTCGACTGTCAGGCGAGGGCCGTCTGGCCGGAAGGTCACCCGGTGCTCGCCGATCGGAGACCCGTGGCGCAAGACGTGAAAGCGTAGATCACGAGGGGCCGCAGCGTAGGCGCGGACCGAGAAAAGCGATTCAACCAGTGGAATCGCCGCTGCAGCTGTAGCCAGCTCCAGTAATTGTCGACGGGTCACTCTTTCAGGACTGTGCGAATCGCCACTCCTTCGCTACGGCCTAGTTGCATCGACGGGTACGGTCACTTCGAGAAGAGATTCGCGAAGAACCCCTTGACCGTGTGTCCGAATCCGACGGCGCCGTCGCGGACGTTGCCCCACGCGGTCTTTGCCGGCGTCTCCGCGGCCTGCCCCGCCTCCTTCAGCTTTTCACCAGTGTACTTCGCGCCTTCGGAAGCCGTCTTGCCGATGCCTTTGGCCGTCTCTACGACGCCTTCCCCGACTTTGCCGGAGCCGCTTTCGACTTGATCCGTCGCGGCCCGCACCTTCGCGTCATCGGCAGCTTGGGCGAATGCGGATGCGAGCAGCGAGAGCGGGAACACGAACATAAGGGCCAGCCCGAGTCGTTTCATGGGCGTTCCTCTTTCTGACAGATTCGAGCATGCTTGATCACGTTCTGAATCTAGTCGATGCCATCCAGTCCGCCTATTGGACCTTAGGGTAGACGCAAGGTCAGCGCACCGCCTTCGCCTTGATTCGTCCCGGCCTGCACCTTCGAGTCATCGGAAGCGAGGGCAATGCGGAAGCGAGGGCAATGCGGATGTTCGATGTCATCCAACCAGCCTAGTGGACCTTGGTCTACGCTGGTTCGATGGCCTCACCTTCGAGCGTCACGTTGCTGATGGGAGGTTCTTATTCTAGCGCGCGCTGCGCTTGGCACGTTGGACGAAGGTCCAATGGGCGCGGTGGATGATGTCTGCTAGATTCAGGGGGTGATGAAGCGGCGGCGAGTTCTCGCGATGACTGCGCTGGGAGTTCTCATGACGGTCGGCTCGGTCGCGTGCGACAAAGGGCCGATGCAGCGAACCGGAGAGAGAATCGACCGCGCCACGGATCAGGGCAAGGTGATCGGCAGGGGTCCCGCCGAGAAGGCGGGCAAGAACATCGACGAGACGGTGAAGGAACTCGCGAAGTAAGGCGCATGGCGATCAGCAAGAAAGCGTCACTCCGTACGACGTCTCCGCAGCGAGAGGCCGCCGGCAAGCAGGCCGCAGGTCGCAGCGCCCAGCGCCAGAAGGCGGCGAGCGCGGCAGCGAGTGAGACGCAGAGCGTACGGCAGTTTGCCAAGACGCGCATGGCGGCTATCCGAGCCCACACCCAGGCGCGAGGGCAGCGGCAGCAAGCCAAGCGCGACGCTCGCTGACAACGAAGTTAGCGCTCGCCCGCCCATTGGGCCTAGGCCCAATTAGACATCCCTCCGTGAGACCGCTATGGTGGTTGCCGGACAACAGGCGGAGGCCCCGCAATGAGTGACTGGGTGGCCCCACGCGGCTGGGTGGGGGCGCACTTGGCACGCTGCCCCGCGCCGCAATCCACGCGACGCTCCGGGCCGTGCACCGCTTTTTCGCACGATGCTCTCGAAACGGCCCGGGCCCGCGCGTGATTGCCGTGGCGACGTCGGCCGTGCGGGACGCCCGCAGACCTCCTGGGCGACACGAGGGGCGGCCGTGGCCTCGGCGGACTGGATGCCCGCAACCCCGACCGTCGCGTCGAGATCGCGTTCCCACGCTGGATCCCAGCCTCCAGGCCCAGATCGGCGGGCTACTCGACATCCAACTCGCCGATACCGTGAAGGCGCGGCGCATCCTTTCTGACGGAAGCTTGGCGCGCATACGGGCGGTCGGCGAAGGCTCCGCTCGCAGGACCGCCTCTAGGCGGCGGCGGATACCGGCAGGCCAGTGAGCCCCTTCCTGGAGGACGCGCCGATTCGCCGGGCTGTGCAGCCTGGCGGTGCATGGTCGGGACTGTAGTGACACGAAACGATCGGGCTCGGATCTCTTGGCATCGTAATGCCGAGGAGCGCTATCCCTACGGTCCCATGTCCCCGGATCCCGATCGCTTCGCGCCTGTCGGGTTCCCTCCACCTTGGCCTAGCCGCCCTTGGATCTACTCGAACGTGATCGCGTCGAAGAACGGGATCGTGGCCTGGAAACGGGAGGGTGGGCACGACGATCCGGTCCGCGTCATTGCCGGCGGCGACTTCGGGCGCCCGGGCCGCCTCGCGGATCTTCATCTCATGCATTATCTCCGCGCCTGCGCTGATGCCGTTTCGGTGGGCGCTCAAACACTCCGTGACCACCCCGACCTCATGGAGACTCCCACCGAACTGGGTGGTCTTAGCGAGGTGTTGTATCGATTCAGAGCGAGCCATGGACTGCACCGCTTCCCCCTCCAGGTCGTGTACTCCGAGCACGGCCGGCTCGAGCTCGACGCCCCCGTCTTCAACACCCCGACGCTCGCAGTGATCGTCATCACCACAGAGGCGGGGGCACGCGTCCTCCGCTCGCAGGGGAGCGACGACAGGGGCATCACGATCGTCGTCGCGGGGAACGAGAGCATCGATTCAGTCGGGCTCGTTCGATCGCACGAGCGTCTTTTTGACGAATTCGGCGTGCATTACGTGGACTGCGAAGGCGGAGCCGTGGTTCTCGACGCTCTTCACCGGGCCGGCATCCTGGACGAGGTCTTCGTCACCGTCACGGACGTCCATGTTGAGGCCTCCGAGCATGAGGGAGTCAAGCGCATGTTCGCGTTCGGGGCCGGGTCCGCCTGTCTGATCGCGGAGGGCCGAACGGCCTTGGATTCCGGGTACGTCTTCCGGCGTTGGCGGTTCAACGAGCGCTGAGGGTTCCCCAGGGAGACGGTCATGACCGTCGACGCACGGGCCTCCGTTCCTCGGGATCGATACCCACGCCCTCTCAGAGTCCGCGTTCGCGAGTGCCCTTGAGGTGCTCGCGGCCAACCGGGTCGACGTGATGATCGACGACCGAGAGGGGTCCACGCCGACTGAGGCCCCACTCTCCGTTTCCGGCGCGGAGAGTGGGCTTCCTTGACCGTTAACCGCTCACAGTCCTCCCCAGAGTGAAGCGATACACCGCCAGCACGATGATCGCGCCGACGACGGCCATGATGAACCCGACGGGATCGCCCTCGCCGTACCAGCCGGTGAGACGGCCCACGAACCCACCGACGAGAGCGCCCACGATTCCCAGGATAGCGGTGATGACGAAGCCGCCCGGATCGCGTCCCGGCATGAGGAACTTGGCGACGATGCCGACGATCAGACCGAACACGATCCATCCGATGATGTACATGATGCTCTCCTCAGCCGCCACTGGCGGCGCTCAACGAGCTGTCCGGGTTTCCGTTTTCCGTCTTGACTCTAGTTGCCCCGAAGCCGTCGGCCTATTGGACCTAGGCCCAATACGCGCCCCGGCAGCCCGCCTCGCCCGCGGGCTCACCGCAGGCGACCAAGGTCCAATAGCGCCCACGCGTGGCGTCGTGCAGAGTCTTCTCAGGGGTTTCACGTGGACGATACGCCGGTCTCCAGCAGCGACTGGCCGTTCCGGTCATCCTCATGACGTCTTATGACGACGACTTGACCCGCGACCGCGTCGAGAAGTCCGGGGCGGCCGCCCACCTGTGGGAGCCCTTCGACGAGGACGCTGTGCTGCACGCGATCCGTGGAGCTGTCGGAGGGGATCGCAATCACCGGGGCCATGGCGCGATGCAACGAAGAACCACCCTCACTGTTAAAGAACCGCGGGAGGCTGCCATGTCACACGAAAGGCCGGCCGCACGTGAGCTCACCGCCGATGTCGATCGGCCGAAGCGTATCGACCGCTACATCGACTACTTTGGCAGCGGAGGCCTGCGCCGAGTCGGCGTCACGCTGAATCCGGCGGCGGATCGTCGCCGGGCACGGACGCCGCTCACTCCGCCCGCTCCACCTCGCGAGGCGTCGAGGGCTCGCGAGGTGGCTCGGGGGAGGGTGGTGAATTGAGCGGCCGCCGGATCCTCGCCGCCTTCGTGGTGGCGAGTGTGCTGATGATCTTCGTGTTTGAGCTCCGAGGGGGAAGGTTCACGGAAGACCGCCTGAAGCGGGTTCACGAGCTTGAGGCTCGCGAGGCACAGTTGTACGAACAGCTGGCGCAGAAGGATGCCCAGCGAGAATCTCAGCGCCGGATATACATCGACCGCATCAGGAAGGGGGAGGCTCAACTGCTCGAGCATGCGCGCGAGATCATGAGGCTCCGCGGACGATCAGAGGCCAGTTCGACGATGCTGGTTCCGCCACCAACGTCTGGGGAGTAGGGCAGGGACGACGACGCTGAACTCGTTCGGCGGGACGCTCAAGTTCGGGACGAATAGCGCCTTCCAGCTCGAGCTCCGGCGGCGTGTCGACGAGTTTTTCCGGACCACCGGCCGCCGGGAGCGCGACTGCTGGCAGATGTACGTGAAGACGGCGATCATTCTCGTCGGCCTGGCGGTCTCCTACCTGCTGCTGGTGTTCGCGGCCGACGCCTGGTGGCAGGGTGTGCCGCTGGCCGTTCTGGTGGGCTTGGCCGCCGCCGGAATCGGATTCAATGTCCAGCACGACGGCGGACACGACGCGTATTCCGACTACCGCTCGGTCAACAAGCTCATGGCGATGATGCTGGACCTGATGGGGTCCAGTTCGTACTTCTGGCGCTGGAAACACGTCGTCTTCCATCACACCTATGTCAATGTCACCGGCCACGACACGGACATCAACTTGGGCATCCTCGCCCGGGTGACGCCGCATCAGACGCGGCTCGCCTTTCACCGGTGGCAACACCTCTACCTCTGGCCGGTCTACGGGTTGCTGGCGGTCAAGATGCAATTCGTCGACGACTTCCGGAGGCTCGTCACCGGCCGGATTGGCCGCCACCGAGTCCGCCGCCCGACGGGGTGGGACCTGGTCCTCCTGGTGGGCGGTAAGGCGACCTTTCTCGCCTGGGCCTTCGGCGTCCCGCTGCTCTTCCACCCCGTGGCGGTTGTCCTCTTCTACTACGGGGTCGCCGCGGTGGTGCTGGGGACCGCCCTGAGCGTGGTGTTCCAACTGGCCCACTGCGTAGAAGAGGCGGCGTTTCCGCTGCCCTCCGCGGGCACCGGGCGCATCGAGCAGGCCTGGGCCATCCACCAGGCGGAGACGACCGTGGACTTCGCCCGGCCTAGCCGGGTCGTGGCGTGGCTCCTCGGCGGGTTGAACTTCCAGATCGAACACCATCTGTTCCCGAGGATCAGCCACGTCAACTACCCGGCGATCTCGAAGCTGGTGGAACAGACATGCCGAGACTTTGGCGTCACCTACACCGAGCACAGTTCGTTCCGGGAGGGCATGGCCTCCCATTTCCGGTGGCTACGGCGTATGGGGATGCCGAACGCCCCGCGCGAAACCTGAGCGAGCTGCGCGACCTCTGTCGCCGCCGTCCGCTTTGCCGTTGCCGGCATCCACGGTCGGGGCGAAGAAGTCGCGCAGGTCAGGCCCGCCGGCGCCCCGGATTCAGCGCCGGGCGGCCTCGAAGCTAGAACTCCTCTCCGTGCGCCATGGCCGGATCAGCCTTCGCGGCCTCCGGGCTGTCCGTGACGAGCGCTTCGGTCGTGAGCAGCAAGGATGCGATCGAGGCGGCGTTCTGCAGGGCGACGCGCTCCACCTTGGCCGGGTCGATGATCCCCGCCTGCATCATGTCGACATACTCGTTGGTCTCGGCGTCGAAGCCGCGGGTGCTCGGGACGGCCCCCTTGACCTTCTCGACGACTACGGAGCCCTCGAGCCCGGCGTTCTCGACGATCTGCCTGATCGGCTCCTCGAGGGCGCGCCGTACAATGCTGACCCCGGTGGCCTCGTCGCCCGAGAGCTTGAGGCTGCCGAGGGCCTCCGACGCGCGGAGCAGCGCCACGCCGCCTCCCGGCACGATTCCCTCTTCCACGGCGGCCCGCGTGGCGTTGAGGGCGTCCTCGACCCGCGCCTTCCGCTCCTTCATCTCGGTCTCGGTGGCCGCCCCGACCTTGATGACGGCCACGCCGCCGGCCAGCTTGGCGAGCCGCTCCTGGAGCTTCTCCCGGTCGTAATCCGAGGTCGTCTCCTCGATCTGGGCCCGGATCTGCTTGATACGACCCTCGATCTCCCTGGAGCTGCCGGCGCCCTCGATGATCGTGGTGTTGTCCTTGTCCACGGCCACCTTCTTGGCCCGGCCCAGATCCTCGAGCTTGAGGTTCTCGAGCTTCATGCCGAGGTCTTCGGTGATCGCCTTGCCGGCCGTCACGGTCGCGATGTCCTCCAGCATGGACTTCCGCCGGTCACCGAAGCCCGGCGCCTTCACCGCGCACGTGTGCAGCGTGCCGCGCAGCTTGTTGACCACGAGGGTGGCCAGCGCCTCGCCCTCGACGTCCTCGGCGATGATCAGCAGCGGCCGCCCCGCCTGCGCCACCTGCTCGAGCAGCGGCAGCATGTCCTTCATCACACTGATCTTTTTCTCGTGGATCAGGACGAGCGCGTCCTCGAGCACGCACTCCATGCGCTCGAGGTCGGTGACGAAGTACGGCGACAGGTATCCCCGGTCGAACTGCATGCCCTCGACCACCGCCAGGGTCGTCTCCATCGCCTTGGCCTCTTCCACGGTGATGACGCCGTCCTTGCCGACCTTCTCCATGGCCTCCGCGATCAAGTTGCCGATCGTCTTGTCGTTGTTGGCGGCGATCGTGGCGACCTGAGCGATCTCCGTCTTATCCTTGGTGGCCTTGGCCATGTGCTTCAGCTCCTCGACCACCATGTCGACCGCCTGCTCGATCCCCCGCTTCAGGCCCATCGGGTTCGCGCCCGCAGTCACGTTCTTGAGCCCCTCGCGGAAGATCGCCTGGGCGAGCACGGTGGCCGTGGTCGTCCCATCGCCCGCCACGTCCGAGGTCTTGGCGGCGACCTCCCTGATCATCTGAGCCCCCAGATTCTTGGGGCGGTCTGGCAGCTCGATTTCCTTGGCGACGGTCACACCGTCCTTGGTGATGGTGGGGCTGCCGAACTTCTTGGCGATGACGACGTTCCGCCCTTTCGGCCCCAGGGTGGCCTTGACGGCGTGCGACATGACGTTGACCCCGCGCAAGAGCGCCGCGCGGGCTTCCTCGTTGAACAGAAGCTGCTTAGGCATGGTGCTCTCCCTCCCCAGTGCGCCGAAATGGTTGAAAACGGCTGAGCCGCTCGTTCACGAGCCGAGGATGCCGAGGATGTCCTCCTCCCTCATGATGAGGTACTCCTCGCCGGCGAGCGTGACCTCGCTACCGGAATACTTGCCGAAGAGGATTCGATCGCCTTCCTTCACCGCGAGGGGGAAGTGCTTGCCGGCGTCGGTGACCTTGCCGGTCCCCACGGCGATCACCTGTCCCTCCTGCGGCTTCTCCTTAGCGGTGTCGGGGATGATGAGGCTGCCGTGCTTCTCGTCCTGCTCCTCGCGGCGCTTGACGAGCACGCGGTCGTGGAGCGGGCGCAGCGTCGTCTTCGTTGCCTGAGCCACAGCGCGCGTCGCCTTCAGTGCTCGAGCCATCGCTCGTGCCTCCCTCTCTTCCAGGTGGTGTGAGCCCCGGCTGGATTGTCCAGCGGGCTAGTGTACCACTGAAATAGTACACCTTGACAGAATTGATCTAGTGTACTAGTGTGCACGTACAGCATGAGGGTCCCGATGAATCTGAAGATCGACGGGCACAGTCCGATCCCGATCCGCCGGCAACTGACGGAGCAGTTCAAGCACGCCATCGAGAGCGGCGGTGTCCCCCAGGACCAGGCCCTGCCCAGCATCCGGGAGCTCGCCGGCTTCCTCGGCATCAATCCGAACACGGTCGCGCGCGTCATCGAGGATCTCAAGCAGGGCGGCTACGTGGAGGCTCGGCGGGGAAAGGGCGTGTTCGTGGCCCCGGCGCCGCCCACCCGCCCCTCCCCGCATCTCCGCGAAGGGTTCTTACAAGAGATGGTCATCCGGGCGGCCGCCCTCGGCATGACCGCCGACGACCTGGCGGTCGCGGTCCTGAGCGTGGCCGGCGTCCGGCCCGCCGCCGTCCAGGGGGCCGTGGAGGTTCTCCTGGTGGAATGCAGCCAGCCGGAGCTCGACTTCTTTGCCCGGCAACTCGAGGCCCACCTCCCCGTCCACGTGGACCCGGTGCTCCTCGGCGACCTGGCCGCGGTCACCCGGCGCCAGAAGCAACCCGCTCGCTGGCGGGCGGCGGTCACGAGCTTCTGCCATCTGCCGGAAGTGGAGCGGCTCCTGAGCGGCAGGGGGGTCCCGGTAATCGCCCTGCTCGCCGAAGCGCATCTCGAGACGCTCCACCACCTCGCCCAGCTTCCGTCGGGGACACGGGTGGGTGTGGCCTCCGTCGCCGCCGAGACGGCCCACAACCTGGAGCATTCGATCGCGAACGCGGGCCTGCCGAACATCGTGCTGGTCGGGGCTTGCCCCGCCGCGGGGGCTGCGCTGGGGCGTCTGCTTCGCCGAGTGGACGTCATCGTCTGCTCGACCGGGGCGGCCGAGCGGGTCCGGGGGCTCGCGGGCCCGGCCGTGCAGGTGTTGATCGACGACCGGGCCGTGGACCAGCGGGCCGTCCAGATGCTCGCCGCCCTCCTGGTGCAACAGAACGGCAACATGCCGGCGGCTGCTCCGCCCGCCGGCCAGAGGCGCCTGCACCCTCGTCCGTCCAGCGGGCGCAAACAGCGGGGAGGGGCGGCGCGGGCAACGGTGCGGGGCGAGTGGATGCGAGTGAGCGGTAACCGGGTGAAGGAGGAAGAGTCATGAGTTTCACCATGTTCGTGACGTGGGTGCTGGTAGGAGTGCTCGCCGGCGTGCTGGCCGGACTGGTCATGAAGCGCGGCGGCTACGGGCTGAAGAACGACATCATTCTCGGCCTCGTCGGAAGCATCGGGGCCAGCTGGATCTTCCGGGCCTCCGGCCTGTTCCCAAGCGCTGGGATTGTCGCGATGCTGTTCGTCGCCCTCGCCGGAGCGGCGGTCCTGATCATCGCTCAGCGCAAGCTTCGGCCCACCGAGCGTCTTGGCGGGGCCAGGGGCGATGTGTGGTGGAGGGGCGGGCTGGTGGCAGCGGTCGTGGCCGTGGTGGCGTGGATGACCCTCGGCCCCGCCCCGCAGCCGGCAGCGACGGCAGCGGTGGTCGAGGAGAAGACGTACACGGTGACGCCCGCCGCGATGAAGGTGAAAGCCGGGATCGTCACCGGCGAAGTGACGAATATGAAGGTCACGGAGCAGGTCGAGCAAGGCTCCGGCCGTGTCGTCTCCGCGGCAAAGCTCACGGCGATCGTCACGCTCAAGAACAGCTCGGAGAATCAGACTGTCCGCCTCGTCACCGGGACGATCAAGTACATCGATTCGGAGGGACAGCCGATCAAGCTCGAGGACGCCCGGACCGAGCCGGCCCTCACGTTCGCCACGTACGGGGGCAGCAGTGACCGGCTCGACCCCGGGCAGGAGGCCATCCAGTCGCTGGATGTTGCCTTCCCCGCCGAGGCGCTGAAGGCGCAGAAGTTGAAAGAGATCCGCCTGGAGCTCGCGTATATCCCGTCGCCATACCGCGAGGAGACGGTCCAGTTCAGCGTCTCCATCGGCGAGGGTAAGTAGGCCGCGTGAGCTGGCTCCCTTCAGGCCCATGAGAGCCAGGTTGCTGCGACCGCTGCGGGCCGCGGTGCTGGGGCTCGTGGCGGTCGGGGCCGCGACAGCGTGGTCCGGACAACCGCCGGCTACCCCGGGTGGCCGTGCGGTCGTCTACGTGGTGCCGATCGAGGGCATCATCGACCTCGGGCTGGCGCCGTTCGTCGAGCGCATCCTGGGCGAGGCCGTGGCGGCGGGCGCCGCCGCGGTCGTCCTCGAGGTGAACACCTTCGGGGGGCGCGTAGACGCCGCCGTCATCATCCGCGACGCGCTGCTCCGCGCGCCCGTGCGGACCGTCGCCTTCGTCAACAAGCGGGCGATCTCCGCCGGGGCGCTCATCAGCCTGGCCGCCGAGACGATCGTCATGGCTGAGGGGGGGACGATCGGAGCGGCCACCCCGGTCCAGATCGGAGCCCCGGGAAGCCCGGCCCAGCCGGTGGCGGAAAAGACAATCTCGTACATGCGCAAGGAGTTCCGGGCTACCGCCGAGATCCGGAAGCGGCCCCTGCTGTTCGCCGAGGCGATGGTCGATGCGGATGTGGAGATCCCCGGTCTCAGCCCCAAAGGCAAGCTCCTGACGCTCACGACCGACGAGGCGCTCGCGCACGGCTTCGCCGACTTCCGCGCGGACACGGTCGACGCCGTCCTCGCGTCCCTGGGCCTCGCCGGGGCGGAGGTCCGCCGGGCCACGCCGACATGGGCCGAGACACTGGTGCGCTTCCTGACCCACCCGATCGTCAGCTCGCTCCTGACGACGATCGGCATTCTCGGGATCATCCTCGAGCTGCGGACGCCGGGCTTCGGCGTGCCAGGAGCGCTCGGCATCCTGAGCCTGGGCCTCTTCTTCTGGGGGCACTGGCTCGTGCGGCTGGCCGGCTGGGAGGAGGTCCTGCTCGTCGCCCTCGGGCTCGGTCTCCTCGGGCTCGAGATCTTCGTCACCCCGGGCTTCGGCCTCACGGGAACGCTGGGGATCGGGGCGTTGCTCGGGGGGCTCGGGCTGAGCCTCGTCGGTGCCGGGGCGACGTGGCCGGTCGTGCTCAGCGCAATCGGCCAAGTCGTGGTGTCGCTGCTCCTGGCCATCGGGGCCTCGCTGGTCATGCTGCGCTTCCTGCCGCGCCTGCCCTTCGGCCGCCGGCTCGTTCTCGAGACCGAGCTCGAAGCGCGCGAGGGGTTCGCGTCGGCTCCGGAAGCCGATCGCATGTGGCTCGGCAAACGCGGGACGGCGGCCTCCACGCTGCGGCCCGCCGGCATCGCGACGCTCGAAGGGGAACGGGTAGACGTCGTCTCCGATGGGGACTTCATCGAAATGGGAGAACCGATCACGGTCGTCAAGGTGGACGGCAACCGGATCGTTGTGCGGCAGCTCGCGGAAAGGACTCAGTCATGATTGGCATGGAGACAGGCTTGTTCGGGGGCGTCGCGCTCCTTGTCCTGGTGGTCGCGGTACTGGCCTTCGTGCTGTATCTCATCCCCGTCCGGCTCTGGATCGCGGCCTGGGCGTCGGGGGCCTACGTCGGGCTCTTCAGTCTGATCGGGATGCGCTTCCGACGGGTGCCGCCGGGAACGGTGGTGACCGCGCGCATCAGCGCGGTGAAGGCTGGGCTGGACGTCCCGATCAACGACCTCGAGGCGCACTACCTGGCCGGCGGCAACGTCGTCAACGTGGTAATCGCCATGATCTCGGCCGACAAGGCGAACATTACGATGCCGTTCAAGCGGGCCGCGGCGATCGACCTGGCCGGCCGCGACGTGCTGGCGGCGGTGAAGATGTCGGTCCTCCCCAAGGTGATCGAGACGCCACGCATCGCGGCGGTGGCCAAGGATGGTATCCAGCTTCACGCCATCTGTCGGGTGACGGTCCGCACGAATCTCGACCGCCTCGTGGGCGGCGCCGGTGAGGAGACCGTCATCGCCCGGATCGGCGAGGGAGTCGTCAGCACGATCGGCTCGGCCAGCACCCATAAGGACGTGCTGGAGAATCCGAATCACATCTCCAAGCACGTGCTGTCCAAAGGGCTCGACGCGGGGACGGCCTACGAGATCCTGTCGATCGACATCGCGGACGTCGACGTCGGCGAGAACATCGGCGCCAAGCTCCAGATCGACCAGGCCAATGCCGACAAGCAGATCGCGCAGGCCAAGGCGGAGGAGCGGCGCGCCATGGCTATCGCGCTCGAGCAGGAGATGCGGGCACGCGTCGTCGAGGCCGAGGCCGAAGTGCCGCGGGCGATGGCCGACGCCTTCCGCCAGGGCCACCTCGGGATCATGGACTATTACCGGATGAAGAATGTGCAGGCCGACACGACGATGCGGGACGCGATCGCGGGCGCCCCCGATGGGTCGCTCACGAGCCCGAAGAAGTAGAGGGCCGGGATGACACGGGTACAGATTCTCTTCATGGTGGCACTCGTGCTGGCCCCGCTGCTCAGCCTCCTCATGCGTGCGGTCAAGAGGCGGCTCGAGGGCGGGGCCCGGCGAGACGGCTGGTCCGAAGCGCCGAGCGTCCCCGCTTCCCCGCGAACCCCACCGGTGCCGGCGATCGGGGCGGGCGCCCGCCCTCGCGGCACTCCGGCCGGCAGAGCGACCGGGGTGGCGGCGACATCCGTTGCGGCCGGTGGTCGAGCGCCCTCGGGCCTGGGAACCCATCGGGAGGTGCGCCGGGGGATCGTCCTCATGACGGTCCTCGGGACTTGCCGCGCCCTGGAGCCGCCAGGCGCCTGAAACCCCGCGGAACCTCGCTTCGGGAAGCAAGGAGAATGCGGCGATGCAGATGAAACCGACACAACAGGAAGAGGAGTACTTCGCGAGGCTCGACTTCGAGCGACGGAGGAACGCCCTCAACGAGCGGGAAACCCGGGCGGCCGACGAAGAACGACAGCGCATCCTGGCTGTCGCCAGGGGACGGTGCCCGAAGTGCGCTGGCGAGATGGTCCCCGTCCTGTATCGGGGCGTCGAGCTGGACAAGTGCTCGCGCTGCCAGGGCGTGTGGCTGGACTTCGGCGAGCTCGCTCAGGTCGTAGCTGAGGACACCGGGTTCCTCGGGGGCGTCCGGAGGATCTTCAGTTGATGTTGCACTCCAGAAAGGCGGGAACCTCTCATGTTTTCTTTTGGATCCTCGTCTCCCGCGACACGAACCTGCTGGGGATGTTCCTGATCGGGTGCGCAGGCGCTGCCCTCGCGATCGTCGCTCAGCGCACTCTCTGGTACTCCAGCCGCCTCGGAACATGAGAGCGGATTAGGCAATGGCAAGGTGCGAGTCATGTGGAGCCGAACTTAAAGACGTCACGCAGCGGTTTTGTGGCGGCGACAGGTGTTGGCAAGTGTTCGTGAAACACCCGTCTTCGGATCTCCCCCGTTCCGCGCTGGCGCGGCTGCGCCCGCCAACCTGATACGTACGAGGAGGTGGGCATGAGGTGGCGAGTGGACTTCTACAACGAGAGGCGAGGAATCGTCGCCCGTTACTGGGTGGAGGCGCTATTACCAGCGGCGGCGGTCGCGTTGGGCGAGAAGGCGGTTCTCGCGGAGTATCCACCAGTTCGAGTGCGAAGGAGGCGACTGAGCCTGTTCGAGCGGGCCGAGCGTGTCGCCGCCGATGACGGCAGCGGGTGGATCCTCTACCGGATCATGAGGGACGACGGGCAAGGATCAGCGCCGGTACCGTCGGTGTCCACAGAACGTGTGTCCCTGAGGGCTGTTATGGCTTAGAACGTGGCGGCGTGTGATCGCCGAGGAGTCAGCGATGGCAAGGTGCGAAGCGTGCGGAAGAGAACTCAAGGCCGAGGCGCATCGATTCTGCCGCGACGAGTGCCGCAGTGTATTCGTGGACAGATTGAAGCAGGGTACACCGAGGTCTCCCGGACGAACTGCCGCAAGAAGGCGGCGCCGGCGTGGACGCTGAGAATCACATTGGCGGCTTAGCAGCCCGTGGTGAAAGTTGTGCGGGCCATCAAGCAGGCGCCCACGCCGAAGGACTCCGCGGTGCGCGCGGAAGGAGTCGTAGGTGCGCCAGAAACACGTCTGCAATCACCCAGAGCCGCTCGTAGAGCATGGCGAGGGCAATTTCAAGCGAACGAGCGTCCAACGGGTCTCCTTGGAGCCCGCGCGGCGTGCCCCGGCCGAACACCTGCCGCATCAGAATTCCGAGATTGAAGGCGCTCGCGTGGATCAACAGGCGTTTGAGGATGTTCCGATGCCCGCGCAAGTGCGTGCGGCGCATCCCGCCGGTGTCGTACACGTGAGCGAAGGATCGTTCGACGTACTCACCGCGTCGACGCAGGAGCCGCTTGCCGCGCACCCCGCGCACGCGCCGTCGATTGCCGTAGACCGCACGTTGCGCGTCCGGCGCTTTGGTCCAGTGTCGACGGCCACGATCGGGCTCGGCGATGTACGACCGCACGCCGACCGCGTGCAGATCGATCATCGTCTGATTGCTGTGATACCCCTTGTCGGCGATGAGCTCGGTGAGCGCCGCCGGCGTGGGGCTCGCGGCATGGGCGGCCTCGACGTGTTCGGCCGCGGTGATCGCGGTCTCGACGAGACTGGTGGTGTCGCCGACGTCCGCGCCCTGCAACGTCACGGCCACCATCGCCCCGCTGTCGAGATCAATGGCGTGCTCGGCTTTGTGCGCCAGGTGCGTGCGGCCGTCCTTCATCTTCGTGATCTTCGCGTCCGGATCGAACGGGTTCTTCCAGTCTGTGTTCGACGTCCGCTTCTTCCGCCGCCGATCGAGTCGCGCCAGCGCCTCGCGCGTCGGCGTCTTGATGCCAGACTCCGCGGCGAGTCGGGTCAGGAATTCCTGATACGTCTCGCCCGTGTCCCGGCGGACGATGCTGCGCATGGCGGCGTTGGCCTCCAGCGTCGTCGCGTCGATCGCCACGGTCCGGCCCTTCAGCAAGTCGGCCGCCGCGAGTCGTTCCTGCACCCAGGTGAAGACCGCGCGATGCGTCTCGAGTGCGATCAATCGCCGGGTGCGCGAAATCGTGGAGTGATCCGGCGCCGCGGTGTCGAGGCCGAGCCCCACGAAGCTGCGCACGGCCAGCGAGTCCGCGGCGCGCCACGCGATGCCGCGCTCGGAGTCGAGCCCTTCGAAGTACCCGACCAGCAGCAAGCGGAAGTACCGTCCCGGGGGCAGACTCGGCCGACCCATCACGGGCGCGTAGAACTGCTGACACTCCGCCTCCGCGAACCGATCGAAGCCGGCCTCGTCGAGGATCGCCTTCAGCCTGGTGTAGAACGGATGGCCCGGCGAGACCGGCAGGTCGGCGCTGGCCACCCACATCGGAGCTTGCTCGCCCTTGCGTTTGCCCATCGCCATGGACCGCACTTTACGTTCGTCCCTCCAGAGCTGGCGAGGGATTTCTGATGACTTTCACCACGGGCTGTTAGGGGACTACCTGCTGGCCTCGGCGTTCAGGCGCGCGGGAGATGAGGCCAAGGTAACCGGTTCAGCGACGCCCAGACTCGACCCGTGGGTTGACAGGCTGTCGATCACCGCGCGCTTGGGCTTGAAGTTCTCGACGATCGTCTCGATCTGGGCAAAATGCCGGTCGATCTCGATCTCCTGGGGCGGCTCGTACCAGAGATGCACCAGGCCTTTATCGATGCATACGGGATTCTCTAGCCTCCGTGTAATACTCGACCCTTGGCCATGGTTCGGGCTCGTCGTCAGCCAAAGGTCTTAGCGGCTGTCGCTGTTTGAGCGCGTGGATGACCGCTAACCGGCCTTCTCGGGTCGTGGCGAATCGCAGGAGCGACGAGAGCCACCCGCCGAGCGTGCTGCCTGGGGTGAGAACGTAGAGCCGCGCGGGATGGGTGGAGTCCGGGGACCGACGCAGCAGCCCAGCCGCAATCAGGGTTTCGAGCGATTGCGCGACTTGCGAGACGTCGTATCCGACGTACGCGGCCAGGCGCTCGCCGATGAGGAACGAGCGTGGATGGCGATAGAAGAATAGCAGCGAATCGAGATCGCACGGGTGCTTCAGGCACTCGATACGGTCGAGCAGATCCCCCATCCGCTTTGGCGTCATCTTCTTTGATGTCATGGGACAGGCATGCCCTTCACCTTGCGCTCATACGCGGGGTCGGCCTTCTGGCTTCCGACTCGTTCCCCCGGGCGCTCTGGTCTTTGCCTGGCGAAGTTCACCTGGGGCTAAGCGAACGCCGATGTCAACACTTTGTTTGTCCGCATCAAACGCATGTCTGCGCGGGCTCGCGGCGCGGCGACCGCTCGAAACGGGAGAATTTTGAGCCCGTGCTCCCGGTGGATGAACAGACCGTCCCTTTTGGCGGCGGCGAGTGCGAGAGCGCATCAGATGGGCAGTTCGGCGGTCTGTGGATAACCGTGGAAATGTGGACAACCGGTGGGTTGTTCTTATGCCGGCAATGCACGGCGTTATCACGGCTCATTGCGCCTGTCCGATCGAGCTTGTTCAGAAAAGGCGTTCTCGTCTGACCGGCTCGGGATGAGCTTTATCCAGGTCTTCGTGGTGAAGTTGTACTGGTAGACATTCCCATCCACGTCGAGCGCGAAGAGATCGTCGTGCGATGCGCAGAGCTGGATGAACTTCGACATGTCTGCTTCCCTCGCGTCTCCAGCTTGACATATATCAAATGTCAAGCTATATTACAAGTATAGAACATATACAGCGAACAGGCGCGAGGGGCTGGGCTCAGGACGGAGGCGGGTTGTTCACGAATAAGGCGAGAGTCCTCCTCGTCCTCTCCCAGGACGTCCTGGATCGGGCGCGCGTCTTCGCCGGGCGGGCGACGACCACACTCAAGCTTCCCGTGAGCCTTCAGATCGTCCTCCGGGCTCTGATCGAGGAGGGACTGAAGCGGGATGACAACTCGGCCCTCCTCACCAACGTTGAGCGTCAGGCCAACGCGGTCCGCCGTATCAGGAGCACGGCCCGTCGGAGAGGGCGAGCCGAGGGCAACCGGGCGGAATCGACTGCGCCCGGTCAACCTCAGCGACGATCGAAGACAAGACCCACCCGGTGACGTCGCGGCGGGTCGAGAGGGAAGGACGACCCGGATCGAGCCGCCTCAGCCCCGATGGCGTGTCGGCACGCGGGCAGAGCGCCTCTGCGAAACGGTGGCCAGGGCGGGGGGCGTGTCATCGAAGTCCGGTAGCGTGAGGCGCCTGATTCGGGTGCTCACGGCGCGCTCGATCAGGCGGAAGTCCGCATCTTCCGGCGGCGACACCAGCGAGACGGCATCGCCCTGGGCGTTCAGCCGTGCCGTGCGTCCGACTCGGTGGATGTAGTCTTCCGGTAGCTTCGGCACGTCAAAATTCACCACATGAGTCACCCCGGTGACATCGATCCCGCGGGCCGCGATATCGGTGGCCACCAGGACGCGAGCCGTTCCTGCCTTGAAGGCGGCCAGAGCCTGCGTGCGCTGTCCCTGGCTCCGATTCCCGTGGATGCGGGCGGCAGCCACCCCCCGCCGCGTGAGCGCCTCGGCGAGGCGGTCAGCCCGGTGCTTGGTGCGGGTGAAGACCAGCATGCTCTGCACATCGGGCTGACGGAGCAGGGCGAGCAGCAGAGGCAGCTTCAGGTCCGGGGCCACCGGATACGCGGCGTGTCGAATGCCCACTGCTGGCGCGGCAGGCCGCCCGACGTCGATGGTCACCGGGTCGTCCAGCAGGTCGCGGGCCAGGGTGACGATGGGGGACGGCAGGGTGGCCGAGAAGAGCAGGGTCTGCCGCGGCGCGGCCGGGACGTACTTCAGAATCCTCCGGATGTCCGGCAGAAATCCCATGTCGAGCATGCGGTCGGCCTCGTCGAGGACGAGAACCTCGAGCCCATCGAGGCGCGCGTAGGGATACCGGAGGTGATCGAGAAGGCGGCCCGGCGTGGCGACGAGGATGTCGACGCCGCGACGAAGCGCCGCCTCTTGCGGTCCCATCGGAACGCCCCCGAACAGGGCGGCGCCGCCGATGCGCGTGAAGCGCGCCAGTTGGCCGCGGTGCTCGTCGATCTGGGCGGCCAGCTCGCGGGTCGGCGCGATGACAAGCGCGCGGGTGACGCCACGCTGCCGGCCAAGAAGCCGCTGCAAGACCGGAAGCAGGAACGCGGCGGTCTTGCCGCTGCCCGTCATGGCGCAGGCGAGCACGTCGCGCCCCCGACACGCCACGGGAATAGCCTCGCTCTGAATAGCCGTAGGAGTGGTAAAGCCGAGGGCATCGAGACCTCGTTGCAGGTCGGGGTGCAGGGAGAAGGCAGCAAACGACATGGGCACTTCCTCGTGAGGCCCGAACGGGCCCGCTCAGTCTTCCGCAGTCGTCACACGCTCCAGGAAGCGGAAGAGACCGGGGAACGCGGTCTGAGAGGGATGAAAGCTCGCGGTGAGCCTACGATCGAGCCAGACATCACGCAGTATACGCTCCCCGCGCGCCACCCGCGAGCATATTCGCCGGCGCGCGCAGGTGTTGGAGGACGGCGTGACAGGAGCCGGCGCTTTCTTCATAATGATGCCGCCGTCGTGGTCGGCCCCGGCGGCGCGCCGAGGGAGAGGGCCGAGCACGAGGAGAAGCCAGATGAAGGGCCGGACGATCAGTCGTGTTGGTCTTGTCGTTGTGGCGGCGATGACCTTCGTCGGGTGTGCCACGACGACTGAGAAGGGCGCGGTCGGGGTAGAACGCAAGCAGCTTCTGCTCGTCTCCTCGGAACAGATGAACCAGAGCGCGGCGGTCGCGTACCAGAAGGTCCTCGCCGAAGGCAGCGCGAAGGGCGCCGTGAACCAGAATCCCCAGCAGGTGCAACGGGTCCGGGGGATCGCCACCCGGATCATCCCGCACACCGCGGTGTTCCGGAAGGATGCGCCGGGCTGGAAGTGGGAGGTGAACGTCATCACCTCGCCCCAGATCAACGCGTGGTGCATGCCGGGGGGCAAGATCGCGTTCTACACCGGCATCCTCGAGAAGCTCCAGCTCACCGACGACGAGGTGGCCGCCATCATGGGCCACGAGATTGCCCACGCGTTGCGGGAGCACGGACGCGAGCGCGCGTCCCAACAGGTGGCCACGAGCGTCGGCGCGACCGCGGTGGGCGCCGTGCTCGGCATCGGTCAGACGGGAGCCGATCTCGCCGGTATCGTCGGGCAGGTCACCTTCCTGCTCCCGTACTCGCGCCTGCACGAGACCGAGGCCGACCGGATGGGCGTCGAGCTGGCGGCGCGGGGCGGCTACGACCCCCGGGCGGCGATCGGTCTCTGGCAAAAGATGGCGAAGATCTCGGGCGACGGCGGTCCTCCGGCTTTGCTGTCGACGCATCCGTCGAACGAGGCGCGCATCAAGGACCTCGAGCTCTTCTCCCAGCGCGTCTTGCCGCTCTACGAGCAGGCCCGGAAAACCCTGAAGTAACGCCCGCGGGGCGGCAGTGCTGAACGTGGTACACTGAGCGTGCCGTCACCTCGGTCTTCATGGCTGACGCAGCTGGCGTCGAGACTCCGGTGAGCTGTGGCCCGCTGTACCCACTGCCCTGAAGGAGCCGGACCATGAGCGTCATCCGACGGGTCATTCGACCGGTCGTCACTCCGGTGCCGAAAGCGCCTGCCCCGAGCCTTCCTCCGGACGAGATCACGTACAGGGGTTACCGGATCCAGCCGGAGTCGTACTCCATCAACAGGACGGCCTGGTCTCCGCGCGTCGTCGTGTCGATGCGGATCGACGGGCACTGGGCACAAGCGATGCCGCTCTACTCGCCCAGGGTTGTGCGCTTTTCCTCGCGGGAGGAAGCCGACCGGTGCGCCCTCGAGGTCGCGAAAGCGTGGATCGACACGACCGTCCAGTCCCGGTGATCAGGACGTTCGGAGCGCGGCGGGCGTGTTCACGGCGAGCCCTATCAGTCAGGGACCCGGCGCTCTCCAAGCTCCGCCCGTAAGCGCTCCGCCGCCGCCACCATCGACTTCAGCTTGCCGAAGGCCACCTCGCGCGAGAGGTACTTCATCCCGCAATCCGGGGCCAGGACGACGTTTTCCGGTTTGACGTAGAGCAGGGCGCGCCGGATGCGGGCGACGATCGTGTCCGGCGTTTCCACGCTCGAGTCGTCGAGGTCCAGGCAGCCGACCATGATCTGCTTGCCGGCCAGCGTGGCCAGGACGGAGCAGTCCAGGTTGGCCTGCGCCGTCTCGATGGAGACCTGGTGGCAGGAGCACCCGGCCAGCTCGGGCAGGAAGGAGTAGCCCGAGGGCCGCTGGTGGATGATGGCGGCGTAGCCGAAGCAGATGTGCACGGCGGTGGTGCCGACGATGCCCTCGACCGCCCGGTTGAGCGCAGCCAGCCCGAACTGACGGGCCTTGTCCGGCCGCGCCTGCATGTACGGCTCGTCGACCTGCACGATGTCGGCCCCGGCAGCGAAAAGATCACGGATCTCCTCGTTCACGGCGACCGCATAGTCCATGGCCGCCGCCTCGTCGCCGGGGTAGTAGTCGTTCTGGGCTTGTTGCGACATCGTGAACGGGCCCGGCACGGTCATCTTGATGGGCCTGGTAGTCTCCGATCGCAAGAAGCGGGTGTCCTCGACCGCGACGGGACGCTGGCGGCGGATCGGCCCCACGATGCGGGGCACCGGGTTGGGATGACCGGAGCGGTCGAGGGCGGTGCCAGGGTGATCGATATCGATGCCCGCTAGCGCGGTGGCGAACCGGTTGGAGTAGCTCTCGCGCCGGATTTCCCCGTCGGTGATGATGTCGAGCCCCGCCGCTTCCTGGGCCCGGATGGCCAGCCGGGTGGCGTCGTCCTGCGCCTCGGCCAGCCAGGGCTCGCGGATGCGCCACAGCTCGCGCGCCCGCACACGGGGCGGGAACCGCCCGGCCAGCTTCTGGCGGTCGATCAACCACTCGGGCTGCGGGTAGCTGCCGACGAGCGTGGTGGGAAAGAGCATCGCCGTCCCTCCTGGAAGCGCAATCTACAGGCTGTCCGCCCCGAGTGCTAGACTGCGGCCCCATCACGGCAACCGGGGAGATCGCTCATGAGCTATGCGCTCGGACAGTTCGACGTGGACTACGAGGCCCGGGTCGACTACGCGGAGCTGCGTCGCAAGCGGGTGGAGAAGACGCGGACGCAGATGGCGGCGCACCGGCTGGACGGCCTGCTCGTGTGGAAGGACGAGAACGTCCGCTATCTGACCGGATTGCGGGCACAGCTCATCGCCGGCAAGAGCAGCTCCCTGAACGGCGTGCTGTTCCCCCGCGACGCCGAGCCGATCCTGCTGTGCTCGGGCGGCGAGCGGGATCGCGCGCTGGCCAAGATGCCCTGGCTCGCCGAGGTGCACGCCATCCCCGTGATGGAGGAGCGGGGCCTGGTCGAGGGCTTCGTGCGCTCGGTGCTCAAGCCGGCCCTGGCCAGGCACAAGCTCCTGGCCGGTCGCCTGGGCGTCGATCAGCCCACGATGATCCTGGTCGAGGCCATCCGAACGCTGCTGCCGGACATCGAGCTGGTCGACGGCGATTCCGCTATGCAACAGGCGCGTCTCGTCAAGCTGCCCGAGGAGATCGCGGTGATCGAGGAGGCCTGCGCCATCGGGGAGGCGGTCACCCGGCGGGCCCTCGACGCCGTGCGCGAGGGCCGGCGTGAGTGCGAGGTGGCCGGCGACGCCATGCAGACCCTGTATTACCTGGGCGGAGAGATGGCTCACGTGATCACGCCGTTCGTCGCGTCGGGCGAGCACATGTCTCCGCCCCACCGCATCTGCAGCGACAAGCTGATCCGCAACCACGACGTCTGCTTCATCGACATCGGCGCCATGTGGAACGGCTACTTCGCCGATATCGGACGGATGACGATCGTGGGCAAGCCCTCGCGGCGGCAGAAGGAGGTCTACACGGCGGTCTTCCAGGGCTTGCAGGCCGGGATCGCCACGATGCGGCCGGGGAAGACCAACCTGGACGTCTCCCGGGCCATCGTCGACAAGATCGCGGAGTTCGGGTTGGCCGAGCATCTGTTCAGCCTGTTCATCGGGCACGGGATCGGGATGGGCGCCAACGAGCCGCCCTACATCGGCGAGACGATGGAGGGCGCCACGGTGTATCCCCTGCAGCCGGGCATGGTCTTCGCCGTGGAGCCGCTCGTATGGGTCCCCGACGTCGAAGGCGGCGCCGGTGTGCGGATCGAGGACATGGTGCTGGTCACCGAGGGCGCGCCCCGGATCCTGTCCCGGATCGACTATGAGGACCGCCTGCTTCTCTAGCCCGGGCCGCCTCGCCGCTCCTGTGGCGATGCGGCAGGTGTGGGTGCTCTGGTAAGGTGGCCGGAGGAGTCGATCCGTGAACCCTGACGGCGGCCCACCCCTCTCCCGTCGGGCGGCGCGGGCCCTGCTGGCCGCCTCGGCGGCCAGCGCCGCCACCGGTCGGGCGGACGGTCAGTCAGCCCTCGCGCTCATCGCGCGCCCGATTCCTTCGACGGGGGAGACGATTCCCGCGGTCGGCCTGGGAACGTGGCGCACCTTCGA
>DASTFB010000056.1 GCA_035709005.1 Candidatus Methylomirabilota bacterium
GGCGCCCTAGCTTCGCATTGTCTCGGATGATCTCTGGAGCGCGGTACAGGCACGACGCACGAAAGCCGCCAAACTGTTTCCACGGCGCCGGGCCGGTGGACAGTTGTTCGGCCGCCCCTCATACGGCGATGCCGACTCCCCGTACCTGCTGACAGGTTTCGCAGCCTGCTCCATCTGTGAAGGCTCGGTCGGCGGCCTGACGCGCCTTCATGGCTCTGGCCCGGCCTCTGGGCGAAAGCGCGTCCTCTTCTACAGCTGCACACGCCGGAGGAACCGCGGACCACACGTCTGCACCAACGACGTGGTGCTTCTCGCAGAGGTCGTGGATCAGGTTCTGCTCGATGCCCTCCGCGATGTCCTCGACGACCGGGTGACCGAGGCCGCGGTCGACAAGGCCCTGGAGAGACTTCGCACCGGCCAAGAAGGCCACCTCGACCGCCGGACCCAGATCGAGCGTGAGCTGTCGCTGATCGAGTCACGGCTTGGGCGGCTCATGGAGGCCCTGGTCAGTGGCGGCCCGCTGGAGACCCTGGTCGGACAGGTCAAAACCGAGGAGGACCGGAAGAAGGCGCTGGCGACCGAACTGCAGGGTCTCGCAAAAGCCGAACGCGTCGCGGCGGTCGACAGTCAGCAAATCAAAGGCGAACTCCGCGAGCGGCTGGCGGACGTGAAGGCGCTGCTCGGCCGCCATACCCCGCAGGCCCGCCAGATGCTCAGGAAGCTCGCAGACGGCAAGATCGCGGTCGAGCCAGTCATCCAGGATGGTCGTCGCGGCTTTCGGCTATCCGGACGTCTGAACGTTGGCCGGCTTCTAAAGGGTGAAGTCTATGAGGCAATTGACGCAGGCGTGGCGGCCGACACGGATAACAGTCTTACGGTGGTGGCCCCAACGGGATTCGAACCCGTGTTTCAGCCTTGAGAGGGCCGTGTCCTGGGCCTCTAGACGATGGGGCCGGCCGTTACGACAGGTTGAAGAGAACTGGCTGGGGGAGGAGGATTCGAACCCCCGCTACGTGGTCCAGAGCCACGCGTCCTACCACTAGACGATCCCCCAACCTGTAACGCAACGCATTAGACCACACCACGCCGGGGAGCGTCAACGTGACGCGAGCGAGGCACACACGCCCACGTCACTTCACCGCGCCCTTGAGGAGCCGGCTCGGCCGGAAGCGCGGCACGCGGGCCGACGGAATCTTGATGGTATTCCCGGTGCGCGGGTTGCGGCCGTTGCGGGCGGCGCGCTTGGTGACGACGAACGTGCCGAAGCCGCTGATGGTCACCCGGCGCCCGCGGCGGAGCGAGTCGATGATGCCGCACAGGAAGGCGCTCATCGCGCGCTCGGCAGCGGTCTTGGACCCGCCCGAGGCCTTGGCCATCACCGCGACCAGTTCCGCCTTGGTCATGCCCTCCTCGCGGGGGGAAAAACCGGGTAGGCGGGAACCTTACGCGCGAAGACCCGACGCTGTCAATCGGGTAGCGATGCGACGCACCAGATCGCGAAAGCGGTCTGGCGAGAACGGCTTCTCCAGCACGGGCACTCGCGCTTCGCCGAGGAACGCCCAGGCCCGGTCGTTGGCAGTGTCACCGGTGATGAAGATGAAGCGCTCGGCCAGCGAGGCGTCGGCGGCCACCGCCTCGCGGTAGAACTGCTCCCCGCTGCCCTCGGCCATGCGGATGTCGGACACGACGAGGTCGTAGCGGCGCGCACGGACGCACTCCAGCGCGGCGTGGCCGCCGCCGGCGAGGTCGACCTGCCAGCCGGTCTCGCGGAGCAGGGTCGCCACGAGCTCCACGATGCTGGGCTCGTCGTCGACGATGAGGGCCATGCGGCCCTGCCCGATCGGCTCGAGGTCTGCGGCCGGCTCGCTCGGCGCTCCCGGCGCCGTGGGTCGCGCGGCCGGCAGCTCCAGCGAGAACACGGTGCGGCCCGGCTCGCTCTCCACGGACAGTCGGCCGCCGTGCTCCTCCGCGATGCCATACGACACCGACAGGCCGAGCCCCGTGCCCGAGCCGACCTCCTTGGTCGTGAAGAACGGCTCGAACACCCGTGGCAGGTGCTCGGACGGGATGCCCGGCCCGGTGTCCTCGACGCTGGCCCGCACGGTGCGGCCGCCGTCCACGACGCGGGTCCGGAACACGATGCTACCGCCGCTGCCGGTCGCGGTGATGGCCTGCTCGGCGTTGAGCAGCAGATTGAGGAAGACCTGCGTGAGTTGCTGCGCATCGCCGACGACCGGGGGCAGCTCGGGATCGACGTCACGCTCGACGGCGATACGGGACAGCGTCAGCTGGTTCACGCGCAACGTCAGCGTCTGCTCGATGACCTGATTGAGGTCGACGGGCGTCCGCTCCGGCGGCCGCTGGCGAGCGAAGTAGAGCAGGTTCCGGACGATCTTGGCCATGCGGTCGGCCTGCTGGACCATGAGCTCCAGGGGGCGCCGCATGTTGTCAGCGACGCCGCGGCTCAGCAGGAGCTGCCCGTAGCCCATGATGACGCTGAGCGGGTTGTTGATCTCGTGAGCGACGCCGGAGACGAGCTGGCCGACAGCCGACATCTTCCCGGCCTGCAGGAGCTGGGCCTGCGTCTCGCGCAGCCGGGCCAGGCTGTCGCGGGCGCTGGCGTAGAGGCGGGCTGTCTCGAAGGCCAGCGAGGCCTGGTCGGCGAAGGCCTGCACCAGGCGCAGTTCGTCCCAGGAAAAGCGGCGCCCGGGCGCTGCGCCCATGGTGATGGCGCCCACCACGTGGTCGCGGACCATCAGGGGGGCGGCGACGACCGCCCGATATCCCAGCGTCTCGATCTGCGCGCGCAGCTCGGGCGACAGGCGGATCTCGGTGTCGGCCAGCATGTCGGGAGTGGCCATGATCCGGCGCTCCTGCACCGCGCGGCCGGCCATGCCCTCGCCGGCCGGCAGCGTGCTGCCTTTGCTGCTCGGCGCCCGGCCGAAGGAGGAGATGAGGGTGAGCGCGCCGCTGTCCGGCTCATAGCGATAGACCACCGAGCCGATGCCGCCCAGGAGCTCGACGATGCCCCGCGCCACCAGATCGGCGATGCGCTCGAGGTCCAGGGCGCCGGTGAGCTCGCCGCCCAGACGGGCCAGCGCCTCGGCCACCTCCCGCCCGCGCTGGGCCTCCAGGAACAGGCGGGCGTTCTGGATGGCCACGCTGGCCTGGGCGATGAACATGTCGACGACGCTGCGGGTCTCCTCTGTGAAGCGGATGGGCTCGGAATGACAGAGCACGAGCACGGCCAGCAGCTCGTCGCCCGCCATCACCGGGTAGCCGGCGAAGGCCTGGATGCCCCAGCGCCGCCACCAGTCGCGATGGATCATCCGCTCGTCCAGCGCGGCGTCGTCGATCCGGAGGGGGACGCGGTGGCGGGCCAGCCAGCCCTCGCCGCCGACCTCGTAGCCGACGGTGGGCTGGGGGAACTCCTCGGCGATCGCGGGCACCGACGCGCTCTTGACGGTGAGCGTGCGCCGCTCCTCGTCGGCCAGCCAGAACAGCGCGTACTTGACCCCCGTGAGGTCGGCGGCCGACTCGGCGATCATGCGGAGCAGCGCCTCGAGGTTCAGCGCGCTGGAGATGCGCTGGTTGATGGCGGCCAGCGCGCCCACCCGCGCCGCCTGCGTGCGCTCGGCCTGGTAGAGCGAGGCGTTGCGGATCGCGATGCCGGCGTAGGCCGCCATGAAGCGCAGCGCCTCCTGCGTCTCGCGGTCGGGCAGGCCGCGGGGGGCGATGTAGTCGAGCACGCCGAGCAGATTGTCGGCCACCATGATGGGCAGCCCGTGGTAGGTGGCCGTCGGTCGCGCCTTCCACCAGGGCCGGGCGATGGCGCGGGGGTGCTCGGCCGGGGCGGCGATCGCGATGGGCTGGCGCCGCTCGAAGACGAGCCCGGCCAGCCCGAGGTCGGCCGCCCGTTCAGCGGGGCGATCGCGCAGGTCCTCGCTGGAGGTGGCGGTGACGCGCAGGATGTGGTGGGCGGGGTCGTAGAGGTGCACGGCGGCCTTGGCCCCGGGGGCCATGCCCGCCGCCGCGTTGACGATCCGCTGCATGACGTCGGCCGTGTCCAGGGAGGCGGTGATGGACTGGCTCAGCTCGGCCAGATCGCGCAGCCGCTCGGCGCGCCGGATGGCCTCGGCGTAGAGCCGCGCGTTGTCGATGGCGATGGCAGCCTGCTCGGCGAGCAGCGACAGCGCCTGGGTCTCGTCGGAGCCGACGACGCGCTCGGTCCAGTAGTGCACGACCAGCGCGCCGTGGACGCCGCCCTGGGACGACAGCGGAGCGGCCGCCACGGCCTTGAAACCCTCGCGCTCGATCTGGGCCCGGCGTTCGACGGAGAGCTTCACGTCCGGATCGGTCAGGATGTTCGAGGTGGCGACGGGCCGGCCCTCCAGCACGGCGCGGCTCACGGGCCCGCCGCTGACCGGGATGGCGCCGGCACTGGCGTATCGATCGCTCAGGCGTCCGGCCGCGCGCATGACCCGCAGCTCGGACGTCTCGCCATCCCAGGAGACCACGAGCGCGGAGTCCGCCGCCATGACTTCCAGCGTCTTCGCCGCGATGGTGTCGAGCGTCTTGTCGAGGTCGAGCGATGAGGTGAGCGAGCGGCCCACTGCCTCCATGGCCCCCACGATCAGCGTGCGCCGCCTCACCTCGGTGACGTCGCTGATGAAGGCGGCGGCGCCGATGATACGGTTGCCCTCGCCCCGCAGCGGCACGCAGCGCACGTCCACCGGCACGCCCGAGGGCAGCTCCGCCGAGAACGAGACATCGCCCACCAGCGCGCGGCCCAGATGCTCGGGGAGCGCGATGGCGTCCAGGGCCGGCACCAGCTGGCGGAGGCCGCGCCCGCAGGCGGCGTCGTGATCGACGCCGGTCAGGCGCTCCAGGAAAACGTTCCAGTGCATGACGGTCAGCTCGGTGTCGACCACGAGCAAGCCACCGTCGATCGTGTCGACGAGACCCCAGAGGAGGGAGCCGCCACGGGCGGCGGGCAGGTCGCGAAGAGGCATACGGCCACTATAGCGCGTGCAATAATGTCCCGGCCAAATCCTCGGAAGGAGCCGGCATGCGCCCAGCTTTCGACATCTCGTCGCTCATCCTGATCACCCTCGCGCTGGCGCTGGCGGTGGTGGCCTATATCAAGGACCCGGGCTTGCCCTGGATCGGCGCGAAGACTGGGTTTTCGCTGTTGTGGGTGATTTTGCCCAGGCTGGTGCCGGCGCTGCTGCTGGCCGGCTTGCTGCAGGTCCTGGTGCCCCAGGACGTCGTGGCCCGATACTTCGGGCGCACCAGCGGGCTCAAGGCCATCGTCGTGGCCTCCGCGGCCGGCCTGATCACCCCCGGCGGGCCGATGGTCACGGTCCCCTTCATGGTCGTCCTCGCCAACTCGGGCATGGCGCTGCCGCCGCTGGTCGCCTATATGACGTCGTGGTCGCTCTTCGGCATGCAGCGGATCATCAGCTGGGAGGCTCCGCTCATGGGCTGGCACTTCGTGGCGGTGCGGGTCATCTCCAGCCTGGCCTTTCCCGTGCTCGCCGGGTGGCTCGTGGCCGTCTTCTACTCGGAGTGAGGGGCGGCCGGTCATGGCCTGGCGGGATCTCAGGGAGTTCGTCGATCATCTCCAGCGGCGGGGTCGCCTGCGGCGGGTGGCCGCGCCGGTGTCTCGCGATCTGGAGATCACGGAGATCACCGACCGGGTGTCCAAGGGCGCCGCCGACGGCAACGTGGCCCTGCTCTTCGAGCGGGTACACGGCTTCGACACGCCGGTGCTCATCAACGCCTTCGGGGCCGCGGATCGGATGGCCTGGGCGCTGGGCGTCGAGCGCCTGGACGAGCTGGGCGAGCGGATGGCCAAGCTGCTGGATCTGCGGTTGCCCGGGACCTTCGCCGAGCGGCTGGCCAAGCTCGGCACGCTGATCGACGTCGTCAAGGCCGCGCCCCGCCGTGTCGATACCGCGCCCTGCCAGGAGCTGGTGGAGACGGCCGCCCCGTCGCTGGCGACGATCCCGATCTTGCAGTGCTGGCCGGGCGATGCGGGGCGCTTCATCACCCTGCCCTGCGTCTTCAGCCGCGACCCGGTGACGGGAGCCCGCAACGTCGGCATGTACCGGCTGCAGGTGTTCGACGACCGCACGCTCGGCATGCACTGGCAGACCCACAAAGGCGGCGCCGAGCACGAGCGCCGCGCCCTCGAACGCGCGTTGGCGGAGCCACGCCGCACCTCGACCAGCCCACCCTCGGAGCTAACCGGGCACGCGGCTCCCGCTCCAACAGACCGAGCCGGGCAGGCGGCCCCCGCTCCAACAATACACATCGCCATCGCGCTCGGCGGCGACCCGGCGCTGATCTACGCCGCCTCCGCGCCACTGCCCCCCGGCATGGACGAGGTCGTGTTCGCGGGCTGGCTGCGGGGCAGGGGCGTCGAGATGGTCAAGTGCCGGACCGTCGACCTGGAGGTGCCGGCGCAGGCCGAGTTCGTGCTCGAGGGCTGGGTCGACCCCGCCGAGCGGCGAGTCGAGGGGCCGTTCGGCGATCACACCGGCTACTACTCGCTGGCGCGTCCGTACCCGGTCTTCCATCTCACCGCCGTGACCCGCCGCGCCCGGCCGATCTACCCGACCACCATCGTGGGCCGCCCGCCGCAGGAGGACTACTGGCTGGGCAAGGCCACCGAGCGGCTCTTCCTGCCCATCATCCGGCTGATGCTCCCCGAGGTGGTCGATCTCAACATGCCGGCCGAGGGCATCTTCCACAATCTGGTCATCGTCTCGATCCGCAAGCGCTATCCCGGCCAGGCCCGCAAGGTGATGACCGCGCTGTGGGGCATGGGCCTGATGGCGCTGGCCAAGACGATCGTGGTCGTGAGCGATCACGTCGACGTCCACGATCTGTCCGAAGTGGCCTGGCGCGTCACCGGCAACATCGATCCCCGGCGCGACCTCATGGTGCTGGAGGGCCCCATGGACGACCTCGACCATGCGGCGTTACGCCACCGCTACGGCGGCAAGCTCGGCGTCGACGCCACCGAGAAGGGCCCGCTCGACGAGGTCGGCCAGCCCTGGCCCGACGAGATCGTCATGACCGAGGAGATCCGGGCTCTGGTCAGCCGCCGCTGGACGGAGTACGGCCTCTGAGCGTGCGGGCCGGGAAGCTCGGCCACGTCCTCGGGGCGATCAAGTTCGAGCACACGGTCTTCGCCCTGCCGTTCGCGTACATCGCCATGGTCGTGGCTGCCGGCGGCTGGCCGGGCTGGTGGACCGTCCTCTGGGTCACTGCCGCCATGGCGGGGGCCCGGACGTGCGCGATGGCCGCCAACCGCCTGATCGACCGGGCGATCGACGCGCGCAACCCGCGCACGGCCGGCCGGCATCTGCCCCGCGGCATCCTGCGGCCGGGGGAATTGACGGCGGTGGCCGTGGCCGGGGCGCTGGTCATGGTCGTGAGCGCGGCGATGCTGAATCCGCTGTGCCTGGCGCTGGCCCCGCTAGCCCTGCTCTTCCTCGTCGGCTACTCGTACACGAAGTACTTCACCTGGACGACTCACTGGATCCTGGGCTTCACCGACGGCATCGCGGCCGGCGCCGGCTGGATCGCGGTGACCGGCCGATTCGAGCGGCCCGCCCTCGTGCTGTGGTTCGCGCTCACGGTATGGATCGCCGGCTTCGACCTGCTCTACGCCTGCCAGGACGTGGCCTTCGACCGGGCGCACGGGATCCATTCGGTGCCCGCGCGCTTCGGAGTGGCCGCCGCCCTCCGGCTGGCCCGCGTCAACCACGCGCTGACGGCCGCGGCGCTGGCCGCGCTCGGCTGGCTGGCCGCGCTGGGCCCCGTGTACTGGATCGGCTGGCTGGCCATCGTCGCCCTGCTGATCTGGGAGCACTCCCTGGTGCGGGCCGACGACCTCTCGCGCCTGGATCTGGCCTTCTTCAATGTCAACGGATATATCGCGGTGATCGCGCTCGCTGCCGTGGTCGGCGGCCTGTGGTGGCCGGCGTGACGCCCCCTCGAGCCGGGTACGTGCGCGCGATGTTCACGCGCATCGCCCGGCGCTACGACCTCATGAACACGCTCATGACGGCTGGCCGTCACCATGCCTGGAGAGACACCGTGGCCCGCCTCGTCGCCGCGTCGCCTCCCGGTCCCGTTCTCGATTTGGCCACGGGGACGGGTGACCTCGCCGTCGCCATCCGTGAGGCTGCCCCCGAGCGCCCTGTCGTCGGCGTCGACTTCTCCGAGGGGATGCTGGGCCAGGCGCGCCTCAAGCTGCAGGCTCGACGCGTTCGCGGGATCGCCCTGGTGAACGCCGACGCGCTGGCCCTGCCCTTCGCCGGGGGAACCTTCGCCTGTGTCACCTCGGCCTTCCTGCTGCGCAACCTGGAGGACCTGCCCCGCGGGCTCGCCGAGATGCGCCGGGTGACACGCGCCGGCGGACGGGTGATCACGCTCGACATCGTGCGTCCCGCCATGCCGCTCTGGGGCGCGGTGTTCGGCCTCTACTTCGGGCGCGTGGTGCCGGCGGTCGGCGCGCTCGTGGCCGGCGACCGCGCCGCCTACGCCTACCTGCCCCAGTCGGTCAACCGCTTCGTGAGCCCCCAGGAGCTCGCCCGCCTGATGAGGGCAGCGGGGCTGCGCGAGGTGACCTGGCGGACGCTCGCGCTCGGGACCGTCGCCCTCCACCTCGGCGTCGCCTGAGGGCGACGCTCAGTCCAGCCCGCGCAGGTAACGCTCGAGCACCCGCACGAAGGCGTCGGGAGCGTCGAGCACGAGATGGTGGTGGGTGCCGGGGATCTCGACCAGCTCCGCACGCGGCAGCTCGGCTCGCATGCGCTCGGCCAGATCGCGCGGCAGCACCGGGCTCAGCTCGGCGCGGACGATGAGGGTCGGCACGGCGATGCCCGCGAGCAGCGTCCGGATGTCGGCCGGCCGCCGGGTGCGGTTCGTGTCGGGATCGAACCGGTAGCGCCAGCCCCCATCGCGCCGGACGATGCCGGCCCGGGCCAGATGGGCCAGGAGCGCCGGCGGCGCGACCGTCTCGGGTGGCAGCAAGCGAAACGCCGTGACGGCCGCCTCCGGCGTGGCGTGCAGACGCAGCGCCCGCTGGCCCCGGCGGTGCATCCGCTCGAGCCGCTCGGCCGGGATCGCGGGACGGGAGTCGACGACGACCAGGCCGCGTACGAGCTCGGAGTGCCAGGCCGCGAAGGCCAGCGCGTTGTGACCGCCCATCGAGTGGCCCACCACGACGGCCCGCCGCCAGGCGAGCGCCTGCATCACCTGCCGGAGATCTTCGACGAAGTCCTCGGTCGCGTAGGCAGCCGGCGAGGCCCAGCCGCTCTCGCCGTGACCCCGCTGGTCGAGCGATATCACGTGATACCGGTCGGCGAAGGCCGGCGCCACCAGATCGAACCAGTGCGCGTGGGCCGAGCCGCCGTGCAGGAAGCAGAGCGCCGGTCGTCCGGGCGTTCCCCACTCCAGCGCGTGCAGCGTGAGGCCGCTCGCCGCGAAGAGGCGATGCCGCGCGTGCTCGCAGCCGAGGCGCAACGTCGTCATTTCATTCACGTGCCGCGCGTGCCGACATTTTCTTTGGTAGGCGTGAAATGCGTTGGCTAGGGTCGAAGTCAGGGAGATGGAGGAGACACAACCGCACGGTATCACGCATCATCTGCTCGATAGTGCATATGCACTGTGTCTGCTGAGCCTGGCGGTCGTCTTCGGGTACGCCGTGTTCGCACCGACCATCTCGCCCGCCACGCCCATGTTGAGCCAGCATACCGCGACGCCGCAGGCGGAAGCGGTCACGACCCCGGTGGTCAAGATCGAGCCAGCCGTCGTCCCGCGCCGGCTGACCGAGCGCCGTCCGGCCCTGGTGCCGCCATCTCCCACGCCCCGTCCGGTCGTGACCTCGGACGTCCCCTGGCCCGCCCGGGTGAGCGGGCGCGTCCTCGATCCCGAGCAGCGGCCGGTGCCCGGCGCCGCCGTGGCCGCCAGCGGGCGCGAGCTGAAGGCCGACGACGAGGGCCGCTTCACGCTCGTCGACCTGCCGCCGGGCACGCCGGTCGTCGTCAAGGTGCCGGGCTACGCGCGCGTCATCCTCGAGCCCACGGCCAAGCCGCTCGAGATCGTGCTCAAGCCGCTGAACGTCAAGGCGGCCTACCTCACCTACTTCGGGTTCGCCGACCGCGGCATCCGGGGCCGGGTCATGGAGCTCCTCGAGACCACGGAGCTCAACGGCGTCGTGATCGACATCAAAGGCGATCGGGGCTGGATCCCCTATCGCACGGAGGTGCCGGCGGCCGTCGCCGCGGGCGCGCTGGGCCCGGTCATCCTGCGCGATTTCGACAGCCTCATGGCCGGGCTCAAGGCCCGGGGCGTCTACACCATCGCCCGCATCGTGGCGTTCAAGGACAACGTGCTGGCCCGCGCTCGCCCCGAGCTGGCCATCATCGACACTCGCAACGGCAACCCGTGGGTCGATCAGGAAAAGCTGGCCTGGGTCGATCCGTTCCGCGAGGAGACCTGGAGCTACAACATCGAGATCGCCAAAGAAGCCGCCCGCAAAGGCTTCGACGAGATCCAGTTCGACTACGTGCGCTTCCCCACTGACGGTCGCCTGTCCGCGGCCCGGTACTCGAAGCCCGTCACCCAGCAGTCGCGGCTGGCCACCATCAGCGGGTTCCTCGCGCGGGCCCGGCGCGAGCTCGGCGCCCTGGGCGTCTTCGTCGCCGCCGACACCTTCGGCTACACCGCCTTCAACGCGAACGACACCGATATCGGCCAGCGGGTCGAGGAGCTCGCCCCCCACCTCGACTTCATCTGTCCGATGGTCTACCCCTCCGGCTATCACCTGGGCGTCCCCGGCTACCGCAACCCGGTGACCCATCCCTACGAGGTGGTGTACGAGAGCGTGCGCGCCATCAGCCGGCGGTCGGGGAGCCACCCCGTGCGCGTGCGGCCGTGGCTGCAGGACTTCAAGGATTACGCGTTCGACCGCCGGATCTTCGGCCCCGCCGAGGTCCGTGCTCAGATCAAGGGCTCCGACGACGCGGGCGGCGCGGGCTGGATGCTGTGGAACCCGCGCAACCGCTACACCGGCGCCGCCCTCAATCCCAAGGGCTCGCTGGCCGCTCGATGATCCGCCTCGTCACCGCCGTCATCCTGGCGTTCGCCGCCGCCGGCGCCGTCTCCGCCGAGCCCCTGCCGCCCAACGAGCTCGGGCGCCTCATGATCCTCGAATACCACCGGATCGACTACCCGGAGGAGCGCTGGACGCGCACACCCGAGAACTTCCGGCGCGACCTGGAAACGCTCTACGCGCGCGGCTACCGCCTGGTCGCCCTGAACGACGTCCTGGACGGCCGGATCGCCGTGCCGGCGGGCATGAGCCCGGTGGTGCTGACCTTCGACGATTCCTCGCCCGGGCAGTTCCGCTATCTGGAGCGTAACGGCGCGCTGGAGATCGACCCCAAGTCGGCTGTCGGGATCCTGGAAGCCTTCATCGCGGAGCGGCCGGACTTCGGACGGGCGGCCACCTTCTTCGTGCTGCCGGGCGCCAGTCGGCCCAACCGGCTGTTCAATCAGCCCGAGCACGAGGGCCGCAAGCTGCGCTATCTCGTGTCCCGCGGCTACGAGATCGGCAACCACACGCTCTGGCACGCCAACCTGGGCAAGTACTCCGAGTCCACCGTCCGCGCCCAGATCGCCGAGGCCCAGGTCTGGGTCCAGCGCCATGTCCCCGACTACCGCCTTCGCACGCTGGCCCTGCCCCACGGCGTCTACCCGCGCGACGTGACCTGGGCGCTGCAGGGCAGCGCCAAGGGCACCACTTACCGCAACGACGCCATCCTCATGGTGGCCGGAGGCGCCGCGCCGTCCCCCTTCGCGCGGGCATTCGATCCGGTCCGCTTGCCCCGCATCCAGGCCGTGGAGCGCGACCTGGCCTACTGGCTCAAGTACTTCGAGCGGCGGCCTCAGGAGCGGTTCGTCAGCGACGGCGACCCCACCACGGTGACGATTTCCGCCGGCGCCCGAGACAAGCTCCGCGCGCCGCTACCCGCCCAGCTGCGCGTGATCGAGCGCCACCGTCTCGTCGAATCCCGCTAACAGGCAAGTTGGACGCCAGCTGAAGTCGCGACTCACGTGAACGGGGGAGGTTTGGATGGGCGCGCGCCTCATGCCCCCTCCACGCCTGAGATTCCGGCGCCCGGCGCCCCGACTGCCGGCGTCCCGACGCGGACCATCGCCGACCACTGACGATCCCGGTCCTGACGCCGGCCTGGTGGCTGGCAGGATCTTTGGGTTGAATGGCATTGCGGACATGCCCCGCCGGTGAGACAACAGGCCCCGCAGCAGGAGGGCGTTCATGGGTCCTCGCCGCATCGTCATGGTCGCGATGCCCTGCAAGGAAGTCGTCGAGATCGGCGGGGTCCTCGATGCGCTCTACGCCGCCAACCAGATCCTGATCACAGCGGGCGCCACGGACCCCGGTTACCTCGCGGAGGTGGTGTCGCCGGTCGTCACCGTCCGCGCGTGGACTGGGTTCCGGCTGGTGGCCGAGCGCTCCTTCCGCAACGTGCGCGGGCCGGTCGACACGCTCATCGTCACCGGCGTCGACGGACCGGAGGACGCGCGCCGCCATCCGGACCTGGTTCGCTGGCTGGGGCGCATGGCACCGCGCGTCCGGAGGGTCGTCGGCCTGTGCACCGGCGCCTACGTGCTCGCCGAGGCCGGGCTGCTCGACGGCCGCCGCGCGACGACACACTGGGCGGACTGCAACGCACTCGCCCGGCGTTATCCCCGCGTGATCGTCGAGCCCGATCCCATCTATGTCCGCGACGGCAACGTGTACACGTCAGCGGGCGCCACCGCCGGGCTCGATCTGCTGCTCGCACTCATCGAAGAAGATCTCGGCCGTGGCGTCGCGCTCAGGGTGGCCCAGCGCATGGTGCTGTTCCTGAAGCGTCCGGGCGGCCAGGCCCAGTTCAGCGCGCAGCTGTCGGGCCAGCTCGCCGAGCGGGAGCCGTTCCGCGAGCTTCAGGCCTGGATGCTGGACCACCCGGGGGCCGACCTCGCCGTCGATGCCCTCGCGCGGCGCGTTCACATGAGCCCGCGGAACTTCTTCCGCGTGTTCGTGCGCCAGGTCGGCATGACGCCGGCGCGCTTCGTCGAGCGTGCACGTGTGGAGGCGGCGCGCCGTCTGCTCGAGACCACGTCGCGCGGCGTGTCCGATATCGCAGCCGCGTGCGGCTTCGGCGCCCCGGAGACGATGCGCCTGGCCTTCCGCCGGACGCTCGGTGTCAATCCCGCAGCCTATCGCAGCCGATTCAGCGGCACGGACACCGTGCGCTCCGCCCGTCCCCTTGCAACCCGGGGAGGTTCCCCATGATGCGCACCGCCCTGCTCACGGACTTTCGCGCCAGCTTGCGTGGCGAGGCCCTCACCCCGGGCGATCCCGAATACGATCGCGCCCGGCGCGTCTACAACGCCATGATCGACCGCCGACCGGCCGTGATCGTCCGCTGCGCCGGCGCGGCGGACGTCGTCGCCTCCATCGCCTTCGCGCGGGCCAACGGACTCCGCGTGGCGGCGCGCGGCGGCGGTCACAACGTCTCGGGCAAGGCGGTGCCCGAGGGCGGCGTCATGATTGACCTGTCGCCGATGAAGGCGTGCCGGGTGGACGTCGGGCGACGCCTGGCCCGCGCCGAGGCGGGGCTCACGCTGGCCGAGTTCGATCACAGCTGCCAGGCTTTCGGCCTCGCCACGACCACGGGTATCGTCTCGACGACCGGCATCGCCGGGCTCCCGCTCGGCGGGGGGATCGGCTGGCTCAACGGCAGGTACGGCCTCGCCTGCGACAACGTCGTGTCGGTGGAGATCGTCACCGCGGACGGGCAGACTCGCACCGCGAGCGCCGATGAGGATCCCGATCTGTTCTGGGCGGTGCGGGGCGGCGGCGGCAACGTGGGCATCGTCACCTCGTTCGAGTACCGGCTCCACCCGGTGGGACTGGTGCTGGGCGGGGGCATCGCCTTCCCGCTGGCCCAGGGCGCGCGGGTCCTGCGCTTCTATGAGCAGTTCGCGCGCGAGTGCCCCGACGAGCTCAGCGTGAACGCCGGCGTGGGGGCGCTGCCAGACGGATCGCCGTTCCTGGGCGTCGCCGTCGCGTGGTGCGGCCCGCTGGACGCTGGAGAGCGCGCCCTGAAACCCTTGCGCACGTTCCTCACGCCCCTCGCCGACATGATTGCGCCCATGTCCTATGTCGATCTCCAGCGAGGCGGCGACGAAGGGTTCCCGCGCGGCCGACGACACTACTGGAAGGCGGGATTCTTGCGACGCCTGGACGCCGCGGCCATCGACGTGCTGCTCGACTTCGCCGCGCGGCGGCCGTCCCCGCACACGCAGATCGGACTGCAGCAGATGCACGGCGCGGCGGCCCGGGTGGCGCCGGGCGTCACGGCATTCCCGCATCGCCGGGACCAGTGGGACTGCCTCATCCTGTCACAGTGGGACCGGCCCGAGGACGATGCCGCCAACATCGCCTGGACCCGCGCCTTCTACACGGCGATGACGCCGCACCTCGAGCGCGACGTCTACGTCAACGACCTCGGCGACGACGAGGCTGACCGGGTGCCTGCCGCCTACGGTTCCAACCTCGGCCGTCTGGCCGCCATCAAGACGAAGTACGACCCCGAAAACGTCTTCCACGCGAACCAGAACGTCGCGCCGGCGTCGAAGCGGGAGGCAGCCGGAGGACTACCCCTTCCAACCTAGGGGTAGATCAGATACGAGGCCCGTCGCGTCGCGAAGGCGGGCCGCTCCAGCTCCGACCAGCTCATCAGTCGGTCCAGCGGCTCGCCCCTGAGGAACGCCCACATCGTCGGGCGATGGACGAGCAGATACTGCATGTTCTCCGGCCTGAACTGGTCCCGGTGCAGGGCCCGTAGCTCGCTGGCCAGCGCCAGCGCCACCGTCACCGGCCGGATCGCGTCCCGGTCGGTCACGATGACGCGCACGCCCCAGCACGTGGTCAGGGCGTGCTTGTCGTCGGCGGGCATGAACATCACCGGCTGGAACTTCACGCCGGGCAGTTGCCGGGCGGTGAGCGCCCGGGCGAGCCCGTGGGGATCGACCCAGGGCGCGCCCACGACCTCGAACGGTGTGTCGGTCCCCCGCCCCACGGAGAGGTTGGTGGCCTCCAGCAAGCCGATGCCGGAGTAGAGCAGCGCCTGGGTCACCGAACGGATGTTGGGCGAGGGATTCACCCAGGGCAGCCCCGTCTCGTCGTACCACCGCGCGCGCTGCCAGCCCGCCGCGGGGACGACGGTCAGCGACACCGGCAGCCGGCGCTCGGCCGCCACCAGGCGAGCGAATTCGCCGATGGTGAGGCCGGTCCGCACGGGGATGGGGTGCGGCGCCGTGAACGACTTGAGGTCGGGCTCCATCACCGGGCCCTCGATGACCCGGCCCGTAATCGGGTTGGGGCGGTCGAGCACCACGACGGGAAGGCCGCGCCGCCCAGCCTCCTCCATGACGTAGACGAGCGTGGTCAGGTAGGTGTAGTAGCGGACGCCGACGTCCTGGATGTCGTAGACCAGCACGTTCAGTCCGCGCAGCATCTCGGCCGTCGGCCGCCGGGTCGGACCGTAGAGGCTCCAGATGGGCGTCCCGGTCGCCGGGTCCCGGCCGTGCGGCACGTCGGCGTTGGCGTCGCCCATGATGCCGTGCTCGGGGGTGAAGATCGCCCCCAGACGCACGCCGGCCGCGCGGGCGAAGAGATCGATCCCGCGGCGGCCCTGCGCATCGATGCCCGTCTGGTTCGTGATCAGGCCCACGCTGTTGCCCTGGAACGGCGCGAAGTTCAGCTCGACCATGACGTCCAGGCCCGAGCGCACGCGGCCCGGCGTGGCGGTGGGCACCTGCAGCACCGATCCGACGTGCTCCTCGCCATCGGAGGCCGGGCCCGGGGCCGCCACCATCGTGGGCGCCGGCGGCGGCCGGAAGAGCGCCGCCCCCACCGCCGCGCTCACCCGCAAACGGAGCTCCCGGATGCGCGCGGCGCCGCCTCCGCTGGGGTACACGCGGTTGGTGAGGAGAATCATGTAGCTTCGGCTGAGCGGATCGATCCACACCGCGGTGCCGGTGAAGCCCGTGTGGCCGATGGAGTCCGCCGGGAAGAACGGCGCCATCGGCTGGGCGAACCCCGAGTTGACGTCCCACCCCAGCGCGCGGCGGCCGTCGGCCTCCGTGAACCGCGTCCACATCTGCTGCACGGTGCCCGGGCGGAGAATCCGCTTGCCCTCCAGCTCGCCGCCGTTGAGCAGCAGGCGGCAGATCCGGGCGATGTCGGCGGCGGTGGAGAACATCCCGGCATGGCCGGCCACGCCGCCGAGCTGCCGGGCCCGCGGGTCGTGGACCCGCCCGCGCAGCACGCCCGAGGCGTTGATCTCGGTCGGCGCCACTCGCGGCTTCACGGACTCGGAGGGGTGAAAGGAGGTGTCGCGCAGCCCCAGCGGCCGGAACAGCAGGCGTTCCAGGAAGCGGTCCAGGGGCTCGCCGCTGACCCGGCGGACGACCTCGCCGAGCACGATGAAGCCGGTGTCGCTGTACTGGAATCCCGTGCCCGGCGGGTAATCGAGAGGACGCCGGGCCAGCGCGCGCGCCGCCGCGGGAAAGCCGTGGGCGAGGGCGTCGTGGGCGGGCAGCGCGGGAAAGCCGGCCGTGTGGGCGAGAATCCGCTCGATGGTGACCTCGAGGAACGCGCCGCGGCGGAACTCCCGCAGGTAGCGCCCCACCGGCGCGTCAAGCTGGATGTCGCCGCGCTCCACCAGGGCCATGATCGCGATCGTGGTCCCGAGCGGCTTGGTCAGCGAGGCGATGTCGAAGATCGTGTCCGTCGTCATGGGGTCGGGTTCGGGCGCCAGGCTGCGCCAGCCCCAGGCGCGGTTGAGCAGGACTTGATCCCCCCGCCCCACCAGCACGACGACGCCGGGGATCTCTCCGGAGGCGACGGCCTCCCGGGCGGCGGCGTCGACGTCCGCGAAGTCCACCCCGGGGACGGCGAGCGACGCGGCGGACGTCAGGATGAGGGCGAGCATGACGGCCGGAATCGCGATCAGGCGAACAGCCACGGGGCATCTTAGCATCGGCGGGCGCGTAGACCGAAGCAGCGCGCGACCCGGCCCGCTCCCGCCCTCGACATGCTTGTGCTAGCGTAGGGGCTGTCGTATGCCCCGCGTCTTCGTCACTGGCGCGACCGGGTTCGTCGGGCGGGCTGTGATCCAGGCCCTGCGTGCCGGTGGTCACACCGTGCGCTGCCTCGTTCGCCGGGGCTCCGAGCGCGATCTGCGGGGGCTGGGTGCCATCGAGCGCGTGGAAGGCGATGTCCTGGTCCGCCAGGGGCTGGACGAGGACATGGCCGGTTGCCAGGCCGTCATCCACCTGGTCGGGATCATCCGCGAGCAGCCCTCCCGCGGGATCACCTTCGAGCAGGTCCACACCCAGGGCACCGTCAACGTGCTGGAGGCGGCGGCGGCCGCCGGGGTCCGGCGCTTCCTGCACATGAGCGCCCTGGGGACGCGACCGCACGCGCGCGCGCGCTATCATCGGACCAAGTGGGCCGCCGAGGAAGCGGTGCGGGCCAGCGGGCTGCGCTGGACGATCTTCCGGCCCTCCATCATCTACGGGCGCGGCGACGACTTCGTCACCATGCTCGCCTACTTCGTCAGGCGCTACCCGGTGATGCCGGTGATCGGCAGTGGACGTCAGCGCCTGCAACCGGTGCCCGTGGAGCACGTCGCCGAGGGGTTCGCGCGGGCGCTGATCACGCCCCTGGCCGAGAAGCAAATCTACGAGGTAGGCGGCCTCGACACGGTGAGCCTGATCGAGCTGCTCGACCTGATCGGGGCGGCGGTGGGCCGCCGGCGGGTGCGCAAGCTGCACATTCCCCTCGGGGTGATGCGCCCGCTCGCGATGCTGCTCCACCGTCTGCCGGGCTTCCCCGTCACGCCGGATCAGCTCTTGATGCTCGAGGAGGACAACGCCGGGGATCCCGCGCCCTTCTATTCGACCTTCGGCTTGACGCCCATGCCGCTGGCCACCGGTCTTCGTCGCATGCTGGAGTGAGCGTGCCGTTCCGCACCGGCCCCGATCAGCCTCGCGATCTGCTCGCCCTCATCGAGCACGAGGTCCGCGAGCGCATCGCGGACGCCGTGGACGCGGTGAGTCTCGAGGTGATGGTCCAGCGGCGCCGCCGTCAGGGCCTGCCGGGTCCCGTCACGGAGAGCGCTGCCGACCGCGCCGAGTTCACCGCCGGGGTGCGCGCGTTCCTGGAGCGGCTCGGCGTCGAGATTCTTCCCGCGCTCGCCCCGGACCAGCAGCGCCTGGTCGCGGAGGCGGCCACCCGCGCCGGCGCCGACGTCGTCGCTGGCTTGCTGGCCACCCAGCTGACGCTGGCCCGCGAGCTTCCGGACTACTGGCAGCGTTTCGAAGCCGTGCGCCTCGCCTTCACCGGCGAGCGCCGCGCCTGAGCCGGCGTGCTCACGCGCACTCCCGGAAGGACGCATCCTCCCCGGCCGCCTTCCAGGCAGCCAGCGCCCAGAGGTTCTCCAGATCGTCGAGGCTTCGACGCCAGCGGCCGTAGCCGTCGACGAGCGATGCCCTGACGGCGGCCATCTGGCTCTCGACCTCGTCCAGCCGCCGCCTGAGACCGGGGTTCCCCACGGCGGTGGCCTCCAGGCATCCGCCGGGAATGCTGCCGGCCAGCCGGTCCAGAAGCTGGCTAACGTCGTCATTGAGGACCTGCTCCATGCGGCTCATCTGCCCCTGCCTCCTCTCCCCCCGGCGGGCCGGGCCCATATACTCATCACATGATGAGCTTGATGTCAAGCCCAACCTGGCGAGGGGGCCGAGAGGCCACGAATGAGCGCCATCGTCATGACCTCCCCCACCGGCGTCGTCTTCGCCGCGAAGACGACCCGCACCTTCTGCTACGGCTTCCTCGGCATCCTGCTGCCCGTCTATCTGGCCGAGCTCGGCGTGAGCGCCGCCGGCGTGGGCGTGGCGGTGACGCTCACGCTCGCCGCCAGCGCCGTGCTCACCTGGGCGGTCCGCCGCCCGGCGGAGCGCCACGGCGCCCGCGCGGCGCTGCTCGGCCTGGCCGTCCTCACCCTGGCCGGGGCGCTGCTGCTGCTCAGCTCGCGTCATCCCTGGCTCGTGGTGCTGGGGGCCATGCTCGGCAACGTCGCCGTCGGCAGCGGCGAGACGGGCCCGTTTCTCACCATCGAGCAGGTGGTGATCGCCCGCGCGGTCACCGGCCAGCGACGCACGACGGTGTTCAGCCTCTACAACCTCATCGGCTACGGCGCTGCGGGGCTCGGCGCCGCAGTGGCCGGACTCCCCGGGGACCATCGGACCCTGTTCGTGCTGTTCCTGGCGGGGGCGATCGTCCAGCTCGCCCTGTACCGGCGGCTGCCCCGGGCGCGCTCGGTCCCCGAGGTCCGGGTGGCCGTCCCCCGAACGTCCGCTCCCCTCATCAGACGCATGGCCCTGCTGTTCGCTGTGGACTCCTTCGCCGGCGGGTTCGTGCTGCAGTCGCTCATCGCGTACTTCCTGCACACGCGGTTCGGCCTCGATCTGGCCGGCCTGGGCCTGGTCTTCCTGACCGCTCAGCTCCTCACGGCGGCCTCGCTGCTGGTGGCCGCCCCGATGGCTCGCCGCTTCGGACTCTTGCCGACCATGGTCGTCTCGCATCTCGTCTCCAACGTCCTGCTGATCGCCATCGCCGCCGCCCCCAGCGCGGGCGCGGCCATCGCGCTGCTGCTCGGCCGCCAGCTGCTCTCGCAGATCGACGTGCCGACCCGCCAGGCCTACGTGATGGCGGTGGTGGAAGACCACGAGCGCGAGGCCGCGGCGAGCCTGACCACCGTGACCCGGACCGTGGCCCAGGCGGTCTCCCCCGCCCTCACGGGGTGGACGATGCAGACGCTCGCCCTGGGGGCGCCGTTCGTGCTGGGGGGCGGGCTGAAGATGCTCTACGACGTGCTGCTCTACGTCACCTTCAAGGACGTCCGGCTCAAGTCCTGACTACTTGATGGCGACGGCTTTGACCTGGCGGAAGTCGGTGAGGCCGGCCAGCGACTTCAAGATGCCGTCCTGGACGAGCGTGCCCATCCCTTCGCTCTTGGCCTGCTTGAAGATCTCGGCCGTGCGGGCCTTGACCTGGATCATGCGCTTGATCTCCTCGCTGGCGATGAGGAGCTCGTGGATGCCGGCCCGGCCCCGGTAGCCGGTGTTGTTGCACTGGGAGCAGCCCCGGCCCCGGTTGAGGGTGAAGCGGTCGTCGTAGCGATGGCCGAGGGCTTCGAACTCTTCCTTGCCGAACGCCTGGCTCAAGGCCTCGAACTCGGCCCGATCGGGGTGATAGCGCTCCTTGCAGTTGTCGCAGATGCGCTTGACCAGCCGCTGGGCGGCCACGCCGAGCAGCGCGTCAGCGAAGTTGAAGGAGTCGAGCCCCATGTCCAGCAAGCGCACGACGGTCTCCACGGCGCTGTTGGTGTGCAGGGTGCTGCACACCAGGTGGCCGGTGAGCGAGGCCTCGATGCCGGTCTCGGCGGTCTCCTGGTCGCGCATCTCGCCCACCATGATCACGTCGGGGTCGGCGCGCAGGAAGGAGCGCATGGCCGCGGCGAACGTGTAGCCGATCTTGGGATTGACCTGCACCTGGCGCAGGCCCCACTGCGTGATCTCCACGGGATCCTCGGCGGTCCAGATCTTGCGGTCGGGCCGGTTGATGAAGCCCAGCACCGAGTGCAGGGTGGTGGTCTTGCCGGAGCCGGTCGGCCCCACCACCAAGATGAGCCCGTAGGGCTTCTCGGCGATGGTCTTGAGCTCGCGCAGGTTGCGATCGGTCATGCCCAGCTTGTCGATGGGGATGGGCTCGTTGGAGGCCAGGATGCGCATGACCACGTCCTCGTTGCCGCCGGCCGTGGGCACGGTGGCCACGCGCAGCTCGATGTCGCGGTTGTCGGGCAGCCGGAACTTGATCTTGCCGTCCTGGGGCTTCCGGCGCTCGGCGATGTCGAGCTGGGCCATGATCTTGATGCGGGCCACGATGGCCCGCCGATAGGTTCCGGGCACGCGCTGGTACTCCATGCACGAGCCGTCGACGCGGATGCGGATCACGGTATCGCGCTGCCCGCCGTAAGGCTCGATGTGGATGTCGGAGGCCCGGGCCCGGTAGGCGTCCACCACCAGCTGGTTGGCCAGCCGGATGATGGCGCTGTCGTTCTCGTCGATATCGATGCCGGTAGGGATCTCGTCGCGGTCGGTCCCCTCGTCGGCCTTGAGATCGCCCAGGATGTCACCGAGGGAGCCCCGGGGCGTGAGGTCGCCGCTGGCCGCGCCCAGGAACATGAGGATGTCCTGGCGCAGCCCCACCGCCAGGTTGATCTTTTGCCGGGGCAGCAGCTGGTGGATGGTGTCGATCTTCTGGATGTCCTGGGGATTGTCGACGAGGACGGTCAGCCCCCGATCGTCGCGCCGCAGCGGAAGCCACAGCGCCTTCTTGAGGTACTCGAGCTTGAGGTCCCGCATGAGGTCAAGCGGCGGGATGATCTTGTCGTCGTACTCGATGAACGGACACCGATAGAACTGGCTCAGGGCCACGCCCAGCTCGCTCTTCGGGATCTTGCACTGCTCGAGGAGGACGGTCTCCACGTCGATCTGGCGGCGCCGGGCTTCCGTGTTGGCCTGGTTCAGCTCCTCCGGGGTGATGAGTCGCTGGCTGAGCAGGTAATCGAACTTGCCCCCGCGCTTCTGGGCCAGCTGGATGTGCGTGTGCAGCGCGACGCCCAGGGTCTTGGCGATGCGGACGAGGCCGCTCTCGTCCTCGCGGGTGAACCGCGGCCCCCGCTTCTTGTTGATGAGCTGCATCACACCCACCACGCGGTTGTCGTGCATGACCGGGATGGCCAGGACCTGTTTGGTCCGGAAGCCGGTCTTGGCGTCCCAGCTGCTGTCGAAGGTCAGCGAGGGGGCCAGCCGGGTGAGCTCGTTCTTGTCGTAGGCATCCGCGATGTTCAGCGGGGTCCGCGAAGAAGCCACGAAGCCGGCGATGCTCTTCTCGTTGATGGGGACCCGGATCTCCAGCACCTCGCTGATGGGGCCGGAGACCAACCGGGAGTACAGCTCCCGCTTGTCGGGATCGACGGCGAGGACCGTCAACCGCTCGCCGTCGGTGGCGCCCAGAATCTCCGCTTGCAGCTCGAGGAAGATGTCGTCGAGGCTCTTGACGCCGTTGATCCGATCGACGAGCGCGATGAGCTTCTGCTCGTAGGCGAGCCGCTGTTGCAGCGCGGACATGCTCTCGGGAGCCACAGCGAATTCAGCATAGCAGACGGTCGGGACAAAGCCGCCACAGCGGCGGGTTCCGAACCGCTAGTGCAGATGAACTAGCCGCCTTCGAGCGCCGGCTTTGCCGGCGCAATCCTGGGGGAGGCCTCGGAGGGGGCCGTCGCGCCCAACCGGCGCGCCTGTGTGTCGCCCCTCCGATTTTTAAAACGCCGGGCGCTCCACGTAGCTGCCCCACACCGCGCGCAGGGCGGCGACGATCTCGCCCAGTGACGCGCGGGCCCGCACCAGCTCGATGGTGATCGGCATCAGATTGACGTCCGGGCTCTGCGCCTCGGCTCGCAACCGGTCGAGCAAGGCGGCCACGCGCCGGCCGTCGCGGCGCGCCCGCACGGCCCGGAGGCTCGCCACCTGGCGCGCCTCGACCTCGGGGTCGACGCGATGAATCTCGAAGCTCGCCGCCTGCGGGGGCTCCACGTAGCGGTTGACGCCGACGACCACGCGCTCGCCGGAGGCCCGGGCCCGGGCCTCCTCCCAGGCCGAGTCGGCGATCTCGCGCTGGAAGTATCCGTCCTCCAGGGCCTTCACCGTCCCGCCGAGGGCGTCCACCTTGGCCAGGATCGCGAACACCGCCGTCTCGAACCGGTTGGTCAGCGCCTCCACGTAATACGAGCCGCCGAGGGGGTCCACCACGTCGGGAATCCGGGTCTCCTCGGCCAGGATCTGCTGGGTGCGCAGGGCGACCTTCATGGCCAGCTCGGAGGGGATGGCGTAGGCCTCGTCGAGCCCGTTGGTGTGCAGGGACTGGGCGCCTCCCAGCACCGCCGACAGCGCCTGGAGCGCCGTGCGCACGACATTGTTGAGGGGCTGGGCCTTGGTCAGCGTGGCGGCCGCCGTCTGGCAGTGGAAGCGCAGGCGCATCGATTCCGGCCGGGCGGCACCGAAGCGTTCCTTCATGAGGCGGGCCCAGATGCGACGGGCCGCGCGGAACTTCGCGACCTCCTCGAAGAAGTCGGCCTGGGCCACGAAATAGAAGGCCAGCCGGGGCGCGAAGGCGTCGACGGGCACACCGGCCCGGGTGACCTCCTCCACGTAGGCGATGGCGTTGGCCATCGTGAAGGCCACCTCCTGGACCGAGGTCGCTCCCGCCTCCGAGATGTGATAGCCGCTGATGTTGATGGGGTTGTAGCGGGCCATGCGCTGGGCGCAGAACACGATCATGTCCCGGACCAGCCGCAAGGAGGGGCGGATGGGGAAGATCCACTCCTTCTGCGCCATGTACTCCTTGAGGATGTCCGTCTGGCAGGTCCCCGACAGCGCGTGAAGGTCGTGGCCGCGCTCCTCGGCCAGCGCCACGTACATGGCCAGGAGGATCCAGGCCGCGGGGTTGATGGTCATGGACACCGAGATCCGCTCGAGGTCGACCCCGTCGAACAGCGCGGCCATGTCCTCGATGGTGTCGACGGCCACGCCCTCCCGACCCACCTCGCCCAGGGCCCGGGGGTCGTCGGAGTCGTAGCCCATCAGGGTCGGCATGTCGAAGTCGACCGAGAGCCCGGTCTGCCCCTGGGCGATCAGGTAGTGAAAGCGCTGGTTGGTGTCGCTGCCGGTGCCGTAGCCCGCGATCTGGCGCATCGTCCACAGTCGTCCCCGGTACATCGTGGGGTAGGGGCCGCGGGTGTAGGGATACTGGCCGGGTAGACCGATCGCCTCCCACGTCGTGTCGGCGATGTCCTCCGGCGTGTAGACGCGCTGTCGCGGCAGGCCGGACGCGGATCGCCGGTCCGGCCGGGCCTCCGGCTGTCGAGCCAGGAACTCCTCGAGCTCCCGGGCTTCCCACGCGCGGCGCGCCGCCGCCGCCTGCTCGAGCGTCGTCGGATCAAACATGTGTGGTCCCTCGTCGGTAGAGGTCGCGGTCGTCGATCACGCGCCGGGCCTTGAACTCCGTCCGGGGCAGCATCCCCGCCGGGAGCAGCTCCACCACCGGACGAACGCCCAGCCGGGCCCGCAGCCGCTCCGTCATCGCGGCGCGCAACCGCTCCTGGGCAGCCGGCGCGCCGTGGCTGGCGGCGTACTCGGCGCGGACGAGCAGCTCGTCCATGGTCTCCCGGCGGGACACGATGACCCTGAACTCGCCGCCGAAGCCCTCGATGGCCCGCAGCGTGTCCTCGATAGCGCTCGGGTAGATGTTCTCGCCGCGGACGATGATCATATCGTCCAGGCGACCGTAGAGGCCATGGGGCAGCCTCGGGTAGGTGCGGCCGCACGGGCACGGCGCGTCGCTCCAGCGGGCGCGATCGCCGGACACGAGCCGGATCATCGGCTGCGAGGTGCGCTCGAGGTGCGTGTACACCGGCGTGCCCTCCTCGCCGAAGGGCACGGGCTGGAAGCGCGCGGGATCGCAGACCTGCGTGTACACGAGATCCTGCCAGAGATGCATGCCCGTCCGGTGCCGGCACTCGCCGTTCGTCATCCACGGCGTCATCTCCGCCATCGAGCCCATGTCGATGCAGGCAGCCCCGAACGCCTCCTCGATCTGCCGCTTGGTAGCGGGGATCCCGGCGCCCGGCTCCCCGGAGAAGAGCAGGACGCGCAGGCCGAGTTGCCGGGGATCGATGCCCTCGCGGCGCGCCGTTTCCGCCAAATGCAGCGCGTAGGAGGGCGTGGCGTAGAGGGCGGTGGGACGGAGGTCGCGGGCCCAGGCCACCGCCATCAGCGTCTGCCCCGCCACGCCGGCGCCGAAGGGGAACATGGTGGCCCCCAGCCGCTCGCCGCCCTCGAGGGCCCCCCACGAGCCCAGGTAGAGGCTGAAGAACGAGCAGATCATGAACCGGTCGTGCGGGCGCACCCCGGCGCCCCAGAGGATGCGGGCGTGGGCCTCGCCGATCCGTTCCCAGTCGTCGCGGCCGATGCCGAACACGGTGGGCCGGCCCGTGGTGCCGCTGGTCCCGTGGATGCGGGCCACGTCGCGAGGCTCGATGCACAGATAGTCGCCGAAGGGCGCCGCCGCAGCCTGGGCCGCGCGCAGCTCCTCTTTCTGCACCACGGGAAATCGCGCGAGGTCTGCCAGCTCCTCGAGGGTCTCGGGCGAGACCCCGGCTTCAGTCCACTTGCGGCGGTAGAAGGCGCTGCGCTCCCACGCCCACTGCACCTGCCGCCGGAGCTTGGCCAGAATCAGCGCGTCCCGCTCGGGCGGATCCGCGCACTCGATCTCGGGCAGCCAGTATTCGGCGTCGGGAGCCGGCCGGTAGCCTGGATCGTAGCGGGGCGGCCAGCGGGTGAGGTCGACGCCCCGCGTGCGGGCGATCGCGGCCAGGTCGATCATCGGGCCAAGCGCGAGCGCGCCGCCGCCCGGACCCGGCGCACGACGTCGTCGGGTGGCGTGTCCTGGAGGACGACGTCGCGCACGCCCCGGGCGAGGAGGCCGGGCACCTCCTCGTCGGGGATGACCCCGCCCAGCACGACCGCGATATCCTGAGCGTGGGCCTCGCGCAGGAGATCGAGGATGCACGGCACCAGCGTCGCGTGAGCGCCCGAGAGCAGGCTCACGCCCAGCACGTCGACGTCTTCCTGCACGGCGGCGGCCACGACCTCCTCCGGCGTGCGGTGCAGCCCCGTGTAGATGACGTCCAGGCCGGCGTCGCGCAGACAGCGCGCCACCAGGCGGGCGCCCCGGTCATGGCCGTCCAGGCCCACCTTGGCGATCAACACCCGCGGCCGATGCTCGGGCATCGGCCGCTATTGTAGTCCCGAGCGCGGGGGGCCGGCGACGGCCAGGACATGAAGATGGAGGGGGGCACTGGACGCGCCCCCCTCCAAACCACCCCCACTCAGCCGGGGGGTGACGACCGTCGGAGCGGTAGCCCCGAGGCTGTGAGGGCGGCGCCCTGATCCTCTAGTGCCTAGGCACGGAGGGTCTCGGGCCTTCTTCTCTGCATCGTGAGCCGGCCCAGCTCAATGTCCCCTTACAATCCGTAGGCCGCGAGAATGCGCGTGAGTGTCCCGTCTCGCTGCATCGCGGCGTAGGCCGCTCGCCATTGCTCGAGATTGAGCCCGGGCGTGTTTTTCGATGCGGCGATATAGACCGGGGCGGAATCGAGTTTCAGCCCGAACGCTGGTGCACCAGGCAGCCCAAGCTCCATCCAGTTGAATGCGACTTCGGGCACCGGTGCATACCAGGCATCGATCCTAGCCTCGTGCAACGCGCGCGCGTTCTCGGCCGACGACTTGACGATCACGAGGTTCGTGTAGCCCCGGCGCTGGAGGTCCTTGACCATCGGTGAGCCGTCGCGCACGCCGATGCCCTTGAGGGTGCGCGCAGCGCCGTCGGTCTCGACCTTGGGCCTGCCCGGTGCGGTTGCGAAGGCGACATCCATATCGAGGATCTTCTGGACCCACTGATAGTGCGGCTCGCGGGCGGCGGTGCGGGCAAGGGGAAAGATGAGAGTATCGGGACGGGACTTAGCTTCTTCCTGGGAGTCTGGCCAACTCTTGCCGTAGATCACAGCGATTTCCGTCCCCAGGCGCTTGGCGATTTCAGACACGATGTCGCGGACGAATCCGGCGCGCGGACCTTGCTCGATGGAGAACGGCGGAATGTTGCTCGTGAGCGCGTCGGCGGCGAACGAGGATGTTGTTGCGCAGAAGAATGTTGCGGCGGCGAATACAACGAAGACACGGTGGATCATGGCGATATCCCTCCTCATCGGTGTTGACCGACGATCGCCAGATGCCCCACGGTCCGACCGGCAGCCAGGCCGTCGCCGGCGGCGCCCAGTCGCAGTCACGCCACGACGTCCGAGGTTGGACCGTGTCTCCATCTGGTTCAATGATCCACTCGCATCATTTTGGTGGAGCCCTCGGATGACCGACTCGACGCGCCCCCCACTCACCCAGGGCGTGACGGCCGTCGGAGCGGTAGCGCCGCGGCTGTGAGGCGGCGGCGAGGTCCCCTAGTAGGTCATGGACACGCCGAGGGTGGCGATGACCTCCGAGCTGTCCCCGTTGTTGACGGCCTCCAGGTTGTCGCCCAGTCGCATGTAGGTGAGGGCGCCCTTGAGCTGCCAGGCGCCGAACCCGGCCGGGACGAACTTGAGCGGGACGCCCGCCGCCAGACCCGCGCTGAAGTACCCGAAGGTGTCGTCGTCGCCGCCGACGCCCACGCGCTCGTAGTAATCACTCACGCTCAGCCCGAGCACGATCGGCACGGACAGCGTGACCGGGTAGGCCCCGTTGGCGTTGAACGTGTAGCCGGGGCTCACGCCGAGCTGCAGATAGACGCCTTCGTCGAGGCCGCCGTCGGCCTGGCCGTCCGTCTCGAAGGCGAGCAGCACGCTCGGGTTCAGCGCGAACGGGCCGAGAAGCTTGCTGTCGTTGTAGGCGAGGCCGAGGGCGATCTCCTCCACGGTCGTGAAGAAGCCGTTGGGACTCATGTAGGCCGTGTAGGTCACGGCCGCGGTGAAATCCTCGAACAGGGTCGCGCCCAGCCTGGCGTAGAAGTCGCTCTCGTACCAGATGCGCGGATCGCCGTTGGGGCCGCCAGTGCCCGTGGGACCGCCGTGCAGGCTGTTCCAGAGCCCGAGCGTGAGACCGACATTGGTGAGGGGCCCCTGGCCCTCCAGCAGCTTGAAGGTCACGTCGCCGTAAGGCTGCAGGATGAAGTCCTGATCCTCCTGCAGGATCCCGCGGAAGAAGTAGTGCGTCGTCCAGTCCATGCCCATGCTGAGCGACACGCGGCCCGTGTTGGGCCCCTTGTCCTGGGCCCTCGCCGCGGCCACGCCCGTCAGCACGACCACCGCCGCCGCCAGCGTGGCGACACCCGCCCGCTGCCACCCCTGTCTCAGTCCTCTCATCGTTCGCTGTCCTCCTCGTTCCGTTGCGCTCGTGCGTCGCGCACGACGCGCGCACGCGCTTGACCGGCACGGGGCTCAGGAGCAAGCGGCGTGCCGGAGGTGCACCGAGCGTTTCGTCAACGGCAATTACGACTTGGGACAGCGCCTGACCGGCGCCGCTGCCGCCGGCGCGGGCAGCCGGCTCGGCCGTGCTCAATCAGCGGGCAGCGGCGGGCGGGGGCCGCTCAGGAGCGGCGGGGAAGGCGACAGCTGAGCTTCATGCGATTGGCGGCGATCCAGGCGTAGGCCCGGCGCGCCAGCGGCCGCGCTCCCGGCAGGTCGAAGGCGTGCCGCAGCCACCGCCATCGCGGCATGCGGGCGAGCAGCTCGGGAACGGCATCGGCGCCGCTCAGGACACGGCCATCGGGCAGGACGAGCTGCATCGCGGTCAGACAGGCGGCCTCGTCGATCGCAGGGAACCGCGCGCGACGCGCCGGAGAGCGGCAGGGCAAGATCTCGAGCTCGTCGGCGCCGCTGCCGAGCGCGCGCCGCATCAGCCACAGCGCGCTCGCTCGGCACATGGCGCAGTCGCCATCGTAGATCAGGACGGCGGGGGCCCCCATCCGCGCAGGCTGCGGTAGTAGAGGAGCAGGCCGACGGCCACCGCCGCCGCCACCACCGACTGCAGCAGGTCGGAGGCCGGCCCGCCGGCGACATAGTGCCGGACCCGCCAGCCGGCATAGAAGAGGAAGAACGCGATACCGGATCCGATGAGGATCCGGTGCGCGGTGATCAGACGCACACCGCGCCTACACGCCGAGGACGGCCTTGACGGCGTCGCGGGTGACGCTGACGGTCCGGTCGACCTCGGCGGCGGTCACCACCAGCGGCGGAGCGAAGAAGATGGTGTCGCCCGGGCCGCCCGGGGACTGCACCCGCACGCGGCTGACCAGGCCGCGCTTCATCATCTCGGCTTGCACGCGCGGCCCCACCTTCTGGTCGGCGGGCAGGTGGGCCTTCGTCGCTCGATCGGCCACGAGCTCCACGGCCGCCAGCAAGCCCTTGCCGCCCCGGACGTCGCCGACGTTAGGATGGTCGGCGAAGGCCTGCTGCAGTCCCTGATGCAGGCGCGTGCCCATCCGGGCTGCGTTCTCCCACAGCCGCTCGCGCTCCATGATCTCGATGTTCTTGAGGGCCACCGCGCAGCACGTCGGATGCCCGGAGTAGGTGAAGGCGTGCATCCACCGATCCTCCGGCTTCACGCCGTCCATGGCGTCCTTGATCTCCCGGCTCACGATGATGCCGCCCAGCGGCAGGTACCCGGACGTCACGCCCTTGGCGAACGACACCATGTCGGGCAGCACGTTCCAGTGGCCCATGGCGAACCAGCGGCCCGTCCGGCAGAACCCGGTGATCACCTCATCGGCGATGAACAGCACCTGGTGGCGCGTGCAGACCTCGCGCACCCGCGGGAAGTAGTCGTCGGTCGGATAGATGACGCCCCCGCCGCCGTGGATCGGCTCGGCGATGAAGGCCGCCACCGTGTCCGGACCCTCCCGCAGAATCGTCTCCTCCAGCTCGCGGGCCGCCGCCTGGCCGACCGTCTCGCCGGGGCGAGCGCCCTGGAACCGATAGGGGTAGCAGGTCTGCACGTGGACGATGCCCGGCACCCGGGGCTCGAACATCTTCCAGTAGGCGGCCATGCCCGTGGCGCTCATCGATTGCAGCGTGACGCCGTGGTACCCGTGGTGGCGCGCGATGATCTTCACCTTCTGCGGCTTGCCCCGCGCCTTCCAGTAGAACCGCGCGGTCTTCATCGCCGACTCGGTGGCCTCCGCGCCCCCCGTGGTGAAGAAGACGGCCTGCATGTTCTCGTAGGCCAGCTCGATCAGCCGCTGCGCGAGGTTGATGGCGGGCAGGTTGGAGGAGCCCACGTAGCCCGTGAAGTAGGCCAGCTCCTTCATCTGCTTGGCCGCGGCGTCGGCCAGCTCGGCGCGGCCGTGGCCGACGTTGACGTTCCAGAGCCCGCTGAGGCCGTCCAGGTACTCGCGACCCCCCAGGTCGAACACGGTCGCGCCCTGGCCCCGTACGTAGATCGTGGGCTCGGCGGCGTCGACCGGGTGGTGCAGCGGGTGGATCAGATGATCCTGGTCGGCTTTGATCAGCTCGGCGGCAGTCATCGCCATCGCTTCCTCCAATCGCCTCCGGGTATGGCGGGTGCGCGGGTCCGTGGGCCGCGGTACCAGTACGCCCAGGCGCGCGCGGGGCGCCCGTCGGCGCCTCTCACCAGCGTGGGACGACGCTCGAAATTGTACCCCTCCTCGCGATCGATCTCGGCGAGAACTTCGACGCGCTCGACCCGATACAGCTCTCCCCGCACCGTCGTCGGCCCCTCGACCAGCCCCGGATAGCTCCCCAATGCCAGCAACCGCCCCCGCACCCGCGCCAACTCCACGAATCTCATCGCCCCGACCAGAAACCCGTGCCGGCTAAGCCCCCGCATGAGGGTGCCATACGCGAACAGCAGCGCCGGCGGCTCGGGGTGGGCGGGGGCTCCGGAAACCCGTTTCCCTGCGACTGTCCTCGCCGTGCCTGTCGATGGACCCGCGGAACGCGACCGCCGCCTCCGCGCTCGTGGTTTCCGGAGCCCCCGCCCACCCCGCGGCGCCGGCGGCTGACGGTTCAGGGTGTGGCGTCGCTCGCGGAAGCCTGAAGCACCGCGCCCAGGAATTCTGCCTCGGGCAGCGCCCCTTCGAACTCCACGCGATCGTTGATGACGACCTTGGGCACCGCCATCACCTGATAGGCCCGGCTGAGGTCGGGGAATTCCGTGGCCTCGATGGCAGTCGAGCGCACGCGCTCCGAGGCGACGGCCATGTGCTGGGCCAGGCGGACCGCCCGGGGGCAGTGAGGTCAGGTGGGCGTCGAGAAGACCTTGATGTCGACGTCCCGGTCCAGACCGGCCAGCGCCGTCTTCGTGGCCTCGGCCAGCGCCGGCTCACCCGTCGACGCCACGATGATGGCGTCGATCAGATTGCCGAACTCGTAGCCGAGGGGCACGCCGTAGAAGCGGATACCGTAATCCCGGGCTCCCTCCACGACGATGGCCGGCACCCGGTCGATACCGTAACTGGCGGCACGCTCGCGGTCGATGGCCAGGTTCAAGACCTCCATCGTGATCTTGTCGCTGAGGGCCGCCACCTCGCGCACGAGCTGCTCGTTCTGGGCACACAGCTCGGCGGCGGCGAGCGACTGCGAGAAGACGGTCAGCTTGACCGGATCCCGGAGCGCCCCGAGCGCTTTGCGAACCTCGGCTTCGTTCTGCGGCGTGAGGATGGCCATGGCCAGATTATACCGGCGAACCGCGTGCCGGTCGGGCCCGGACGCGGATCACCGTGGGTCCCCGGCCGGCCAGGGCGCGGTGCAGGGCCCGCGTGAGCTGCTCCTCGTCGCCCGCCGTCACATCGGGCACGGCGGCCTCGGTCGGCGGTGTTTCGGCCCCGCCGACGCCCAGGTCGATGAGCACCACGGGCAGTTGGTGCCGGCCGGCGGTGGCGATGGCGTCCGGCGCCGCAGCCAGGCCCGCCGCGTCGCTGAAGGCGACGGCGTGGCCGCCCGCTCGCGCCAGTGACGCCGCCACGGCGGCGGCCGGCGCGAACGACTGCCCGGAGTCGCCGGCGCCCACCAGCAGCTCGTTCGGTCCGACGGCCTGCCACCGGGCCGTGACGACCGCGGCGCCGGGTCCTTCGTCGACCGTCGCGACGGTGCCGGCCGGTGTGAGCGCTCTCACCATGTCCACGGCTCGCGATGGCGAGAGCTGCCCGGCCGAGGTTGCGACCCGGCGCGCGCGTTTGAGGCGATCGAGCTCGGCGACATCCCAGTCGGCGCGGGCCTGCCCGCGAACTCGTGGCGCCAGCTCTTCGATGATGAGAGCGAGGTCGCCGGACACCGAGAGCACACCGGCCCGACCGGCGCCGCCATCCGTGGGCCCGCCGAGCGCGAGCCGGGGCAGCCCCGCCGGCCAGCTGATCGCGGTCTCCTCCAGCGGGTCGAGCCCGGCGGTGACGATCAGATCGGCCCGCGCCAGCACGGTCCCGCCCTCGTCGAGCAGCCCGAGCACGAGCGGATGAGGATCGGGCAGGACGCCTTTGCCTCTGAGGGTGACGAGCACCGGCATGGGCAGGGCCTCGGCCAGCGCGCGTAGCCACGGCCCGGCCTGGCCCGACCGGCACCCGAGCCCCACGACGAGCAGGGGTCGCGCCGCCGCCGTGAGAAGCGCGGCAGCTTCATCGAGCACCGCCGGCGCGGGCGGCACGCCGGGCGCGACGACCGCCGGGCGCTCCCCCACCCCGGTGGCCGGGGCGGCGGCGACGTGCGGCGACAGCGCGAGATGCACCGGCCCGCGTGGAGCCTCGATCGTCAGGTCGAGCGCGCTCATCAGGGCGCTGGCGGCCGACTCGCTCGTCGGCTGCAGCGCGGCCTTGAGGTGCGGCGTGAGGACGCTCGAATCGAGGGGGCCCGCGGAGATCACGAGCAGGGACGCGCGGGCCGTCGCGGCGTACCTGACCCCGACGACGGCGGCTGGAGCGTCGGCGGGTGACAGAAGCACCACCCCCGTGGCGGGCCCGAGGTCGCCGGTCACCGCCGCCATCACCGCCGCAGCGGCCGGTGCCTCCGTCTCGACGAGGGCGAGCCCTCGCGCTCGAGCGGAGGCGTCGAACGGCCCGAGGGAGGATGCACCGCCTGCCGTGAAGAGCCGGGTCGCACCCGACGCGACGAGGACGTCAGCGACGACGTCGGCAACACGCCGACTTCGGGTCAACCGGCGAGGCGCTCGAAGATCGGCCGCATCCGCTCCAGCGCGGTGCGCAGGTTGGCCTCGGAGTTGGCGTAGGACAGGCGCAGGTACCCCTCGCCGTACTGGCCGAAAGCCGTCCCCGCCAGTACGGCGACACCCGCCTCGTTCAACAACCGGTCGGCGACCTCTGCGGACGAGCGGCGGGTGCCCGTGATATTGGGGAAGACGTAGAAGGCCCCACGGGGGCGCGCACACTTCACGCCGGGCAGGCGGTTCAGGCCGTCCACCACCAGGTCGCGGCGCCGCTTGAACTCCGCGACCATGCGGGCCGTCGGCGTCTGGTCGCCCTGCAGGGCGGCGATGCCGGCCAGCTGTACGAACGAGGACGTGCAGGAGTTCGAGTTCACCATCAGCCTGGTCACGTGCTCGGCGAGCGGCACCGGCATCACCCCGTAACCCAGGCGCCACCCCGTCATGGCATACGACTTGGAGAACCCGTCGAGCAGGACGGTGAGCTCGCGCATGCCGGGCATGCCCATGATCGACACGAACTCGCCCTCGTAGAGGAACTGCCGGTAGATCTCGTCGGCGAGCACGGGGATGCCGCGGGCGGCGGCCAGCGCCGCGATGCGCTCGATCTGGCTGCGATCGAGCACCCCGCCCGTGGGGTTCTCCGGCGAGTTGATGATGATGAGCCGCGTCCGCGCGGACAGCTTGCGCTCGAAGAGCTCGAGGTCGAAGCCGAAGCCCGTGTCCTCCCGCAGCGGGATGGGCACGGGCACGCCGCCCGCGAAGTTGATGACCGACTCGTAGATGGGAAACCCCGGGTTGGGATAGATGACCTCGTCGCCGGCGCCGGCCAGGGCCAGGATGGTGAAGAACATGATGGGCTTGGCCCCGGGCGTCACCACCACCTCGTCCGGCGAGACCGGCACGCCCCGCGTCTCGGCCACGTGCTTGGCGATGGCTTCCCGGAGCTCGGGCAGCCCGGCCGAGGGCCCGTAGTGCGTCGCGCCCGCGTCCAGGGCTTGCTTGGCGGCTTCCTTGACGTGGGCGGGGGTATCGAAGTCGGGCTCGCCGATCTCGAGGTGAATGATCGACTTGCCCTGGCGCTCCAGGGCCTTGGCGCGGGCCAGGACCTCGAACGCCGATTCCGTGCCGAGTCGGCTCATGCGCTGGGCGAAGTTCATGCCGGGATTATAGGGTATCTTCACGTGAACAGTGGACGTACCGGCGCCAGCCGCTGGTGGGAACTGACCGGCGGGCCGGCCGTCCAGCGCGCAGCCTGCGAGTCCCTCAAAGCCGATGCCTGGGCAACCTTATCCGCCAGCCGCGCGCCGATCCTCCGATCGAGTACCGCGCCCCCTGGCGGTGCGGGCCAGACACGACACGCGCTCATATGATCGCGTCGCCCCGCCGACACTTGGCAGACACTTCCGGCCAGCCTGGCAATCTGCCGAGCGTGGCCGCCCGGCGCGGCCTGGCTCAAACACGCAGATCTTCATCTCTCCGATCCGCGCTTCCCGTCCAACGGTCCTGGCATCGCGTTCGCACCATCGTTCTGCGTTCATGTCCCGCTTCGGGTTCTGCGACGCCCACGGCGCCACGGAGAGCCATGACCGTGTCGATCAGCGCGCTCGTCTGGCATTCGTCCGGCGCGAGATACGCCTCACCATCGCAGGGCTCGTGGTCACGCTTACCGCCGCGGCGTTGACCATCGCCGATATGCTCGGCGTGCTCGCCATTCGCATCGAAGCGCAGGCGTGGGCCGCTACAATCGCTCAGGGCCTGTTCTTTCTCATCGTCGCGGCCCTGATCTATGGCGCGTGCGTGTATCAGCTGGCCCGGATCGGCCAACTCCGACGTCACGCCGCTCACGTGCCCGCCACCGACGAAGACCTGCGTCGGGTCTACCGGGAAGCAGCACCGCCGCTGCTCACCGTGCTGGTTCCCTCCTACATGGAGGAGGCGCGCGTCGTGAGACGCACCCTGCTTTCGGCGGCGCTTCAGGAGTATCCGCGTCGTCGCATCGTGTTGCTCATCGACGACCCTCCCGTTCCTCGAAGTGGTCACGATGCCGAACGCCTTGCCACCGCCCGGGCCCTACCCGGCGAGATCGCCAAGCTTCTGGACGAGCCCGCGAAGCTGTGCGCGGGAGCCTTCGAAGCGTTCCTCGATCGACGGGCCATGGGCCTGCGAGAGGTGGCGACGGAGGGCCTGGCCCTGAGTCGGTTGTATGCCGACGTGGCCAGCTGGTTCGAGCGACAGGCCGATCTCTATGACGTCGCCGATCATACCGATCAGCTTTTCGTGGAAGTGACTCTGCGCGGTCCCGGCCAAGCCTGTCGCGCATACGCCGAGCGTCTACGCGCTTCCGTCGACGCGATCGACGAACCCACTCTTATGGAAGAATACGCGCGTCTCTCCGCATGGTTTCGGCCCGAAATCACCGCCTTCGAGCGCAAGCGCTACGACAACTTGTCGCACGCGCCGAACAAGGCGATGAACCTCAATAGCTACATCGCCCTGCTGGGGCGAAGTTTCCGTGAGGTCCGTCGCGGACACAGGCTGCTTCTCGAACCGGCGGATTCTCGCCCGGCAGATATCGTGGTGCCGCAGAGCGAGTTTCTCCTGATCGTAGACGCCGACAGCCTGCTGACGCCGGACTACGCCTTGCGGCTTATGCATGTCATGCGGACGCCGGGAAACGAGCGAGTGGCCGTTGCCCAGACACCCTACAATGCCTTCCCCGGCGCGCGCAGCCTCGTCGAGCGCATCGCTGGAGCCACCACCGACATCCAGTACCTGACACACCAGGGATTCACGCAGTACGGCGCGACCTATTGGGTGGGGGCCAATGCGATCGTCAGAGTGGCCGCCCTCGCCGACATCGGGATCCGGGACCGGGAGCGCGGATACGAGATCACACGGTTCATCCGGGACGACACGGTCATTGAGGACACCGAATCGACAGTGGATCTGATCGCCCGGGGTTGGCGCCTCTATAACTATCCCGAACGCCTTGCCTACAGTGAGACGCCGCCAGACTTCGGCGCCCTGCTCATCCAGCGGCGCCGCTGGGC
>DASTFB010000057.1 GCA_035709005.1 Candidatus Methylomirabilota bacterium
TGTCACGACATAGGACACCCACCCGTCACCCTGGCGCCCGGCCCGCGTCAGGGCGGCGTCCGACCGCCCGCCGATCCAGATCGGCGGGCCGCCCGGCTGCACCGGCTTGGGGTCGATCGACACCCCTTCGAACCGGGTGAACCGTCCCTTGAAGGTGGCCGGCGTGTCGCGCCAGAGGGCCCGCACGACGTCGATGGCCTCGCTCACCCGCGCGCCACGCTCGCGATGCGGCACGCCGCAGGCCTCGAACTCCTTGGGGTTCTCGCCTCCCACCCCCACTCCGAAGATCAGCCGGCCGCCGGACAGCGCATCGAGCGTCGCCGTGATCTTGGCCGCGACCGCGGGCGGGCGCAGGGCGAGCAGAAAGACGGCGCTGCCCAGCTTGATGCGCTCGGTGATCGAGGCATACGTGGCCAGCAAGGTGAGCGACTCGTAGAGCGGCAGGTTGAAGGAGACGTGATCGCCGCACCAGACGGAATCGAACCCCAGCGCCTCCACCCGGCGCACCAGGTCGAACTGCTCGCGCGGAGGGTGCAGGGACAGGAACGCGCCGAACGAGATCACCGGGGGAACGCCTCGCGCAGACCTCCGTCCACCGTGATCGTGCAGCCGGTGGTCTTGGCCGACCGGTCGCCGGCCAGGAATAGCACTGCTTCGGCCACGTCCTCGGGCAGCACTCTGACCCCGAGCAAGTTACGCTTGCGGTAGAAGTCTTCCAGCGCTTCGACGGGGATTCCCTGGGCGGCTGCCCGCTGGCGCCTCACCTCCTCGGACCAGAGCTTCGAGTCCTGGAAGATTGCATCGGGGTTCACGATGTTGGCGCGGATCCCGTGCGGCGCACCCTCCAGGGCCAGGACCTTGGCCAGCTGGGCCTCCGCCGCCTTGGCCGCGGAGTACGCGGCGAAGTCTTTGCCCGGCGCCATCACGTTCTTGGTGGCCACGAAGACGAGCGCGCCGCCCAGCCCCTGGCGGATGAGCAGGCGCATGGCCTCCCGGGCCACCAGAAAATGTCCGGTGGCGTTCACCGCGAACGAACGCTCCCAATCGGCGCGGGCCATGTCCGCCACCGGGGCCGAGTGCGCGATGCCGGCGTTGGACACCAGGATGTCGAGGCCGCCGTAGGCCAGGATGGTCTCCTCGAACGCCGCCCGCACCGAGGCCTCGTCGGTGACGTCCATCCGGAGCCCGATGGCTCGCCCCGTCCCCACCGCCCGGACGATCTCCTCCGCCGTCGCGCCGGCGCCGGCCTCGTCGACGTCGCCCACGACCACGTGCGCCCCCTCGGCCGCCAGTCGGCGGGCCACGGCGCGGCCGATGCCCGAGGCGCCTCCGGTCACGAGGGCGATCCGCCGGGCCAGCTCCTTCTCGGGCGGCGCCAGCGTGAGCTTGTAGAGCTCGAGCGGCCAGTACTCGACGTCGAAGGTGTCCCGGGCGGTCAGGGAGACGTAGCCGCCGAAGGCGGTGGCGCTGCCGATGACGTCGATCGTGTGGTGGTAGATGTCGTTCACGATGCCGGCCGTGCGCCGGTCCCGGCCCGCCGTGAACATCCCCAGCCCCGGGACGAGGATCACGCGAGGAAGCGGGTCGACGAGCTGGGCGCCCTCGAACCGGTTGGCCTCGAAATAGCGGGTGTACTCCCGCTCGAATTCGCTCAGGCTCCGCTCGATGGCCTGAGCCAGGCCGCCCTCATCGGCCAGACCTTCTCCCCTCACGAAGCAGGGCAACCGTTTCGTGTAGATCGTGTGATCGGGCGTCGCCGGCCCCACCTGCGACAGTTGGGGCGCCTCGGTGGACGACGCGAACTCGGTGACCGAGGGGCTGTCGCCGAACGTGACGATCTGACGACGGGCGCGGCCGAGCAACCCGCGCACTCGCGGCGCCACCGCCACCGCCACCTCCCGGCGCCGCGCGGGCGCCAGCACGGGGACGCGGGGCCCGCCGAACCGCGTGCGGCCGCGGGCCCGCGCGGCGATGGCGTCCTCGGCCCGGGTGATCAGGTCGATCGTCGCCTCGTAGGCCTCCCGCATCGTCGCGCCCCACGTGATCGTTCCGTGGCGCTCGAGGATGAGGGCCCGGGCCTCGGGGTGCTGGGCGACGGCGTCGGCCACCTCGCGCGAGATGCGAAAGCCCGGCCGCCGGTAGGCCACCGCGATGACGTCCTTGCCGTAGACCTCCCCCAGCACGTCGCGGCACCGGTCGTTGTTGGTCAGGGCCACGATGGCGTCGGCGTGGGTGTGGACGACGGCGCAGGCGTCCAGGAAGCCGTGCAGGAGCGTCTCGATGGACGGCCGGGGACCGCCCGGCTCCTGGAGCGCGCGGGCCAGGTAGTCGACCATCTCCTGGTCGCCCATGTCGTCGCGCTCGAGCAGGGCCCGGATATCGTCCATGCGGACGCCGGAGAAGTCCTTGCGCTGGATCGACTTGAGATCCGAGCCGCTGCCCTTGACCCTGAGCACGGGCACCGCCCGGCCGCGGTGATCGGGCTCGGTGACCTTGATCGACGTGTTGCCGCCGCCCCAGACGACGAGCGAGGTCTCGGCGCCGATCAGCCGGGAGGCGTACGTGAGGAGGTCGAGCTCGGAGAGCGCTGCGGCCTCGGCCTCGTTCCAGCGGGAGCGCATCCCGCCTCACGATAGCACGAAGGGTCGCCGGAACTACTCGCCGCGGAGCCGGGGGTCGAGGAGATCGCGCAGGGCGTCGCCCACCAGGTTGAACGCGAGCACCGCCAGCATGATCGCCACCCCGGAGAACGTCGTGATCCAGGGGCAGCACTTGATGTACTGGCGGCCCTCGCTGAGGATGTTGCCCCAGCTCGGCGTGGGCGGCGGGATGCCGAGCCCGAGGAACGACAGGCTCGCCTCCGTGCGGATGGCCGTCGCGATGTAGAGGGTGGCGACGACGACCAGCGCGTAGAGCGCGTTGGGAAAGACGTGGCGGGCCATGACCCGGAGCTGCCCCCCGCCCAGCGCGCGGGCGGCCATGACGTAGTCGTGCTCGCGGATGGTGAGCGTGAGGCTCCGGGCCAGCCGCACGAAGTTCGGGGTCAGCGCCACCCCGATGGCCAGGATCTCGTTGACGAGCGTCCCCCCCAGCGCGGTGACGATGATCAGGGCGAGCAGCAGGGTGGGAAAGGCCATCAGCATGTCGGTGGCGCGCATGATGGCCACTTCGGCCCAGGCGCCGCGGTAGCCGGCGTAGATGCCCAGCGGGATGCCCAGCAGGCACCCCAGGAGCACCGAGGCCAGGCCGACCTCGAGCGAGATGCGCGCGCCCCAGATGATCCGGCTCAAGATGTCCCGCCCGAACTCGTCCGTGCCCAGCACGTGGCGCTCGATGGCGCCCGGCCCCTTGAGGACGGCGTCGGCGAACTGCGCCGACGGGCTCAGGGGGGCGATGAGCGGCGCGGCGGCGGCCACCACGACGATGGCCGCCGCCAACAGCAGGCCGATCCCGATCGGCAGCCACCGGCGCAGACGATGACCAAGGACACCTCGCGCCTCTCCGGCGGGAGCCAGGACGGCCAGGTCAGCGGGGTCCGCGCGGCGCGCGATGGCCATGATGCGCTCCCTGGCTTACCGGAAGGTGATGCGGGGGTCGACGACGGCGTAGAGCAGGTCGACCACCAGGTTCACGGCGATGATGATCATGGTGAAGACGGTGATGGCCCCCTGGGCCAGCGGGTAGTCGCGGGCGCCGATGGCGTCCACCAGCATCTTGCCCAGCCCGGGACGGGTGAAGACCGTCTCCGTGAGCACCGTGCCCGTGAGGGCGATGGCCACGAAAATCCCGATGATCGTGAGCAGCGGCACCAGCATGTTGCGGAGGGCGTGCTTGTAGACCACCGCGCGCTCCCCCTGGCCTTTGGCCCGCGCCGTGCGGATGAAGTCCTGACTGATCACCTCCAGCATCGCCGAGCGCGAGAGCCGGCTGACGGTGGCGGCCAGGGTGAACCCCAGGGCCACGGCCGGCAGCGTGAGGTGATAGAGCACGTCACCCACCGCGGCCACAAAATCCCCCGGGTAGGCGAACACCTCGCCGGAGCCGATCATGGCGATGACCGTGTCCAGGTCGCCGCCGCCGATGAGCGGGAAGACGTCCAGGTGGAGCGAGAAGACGATGAGCAGCAGGATCCCCAGCCAGAAGACCGGCATGGAGAGGCCGAGCAGCGCGAAGATCCGCAGCGGGTAGTCGACGAGCGGGTTGCGGCGCTTGAGGGCCGAGACGATCCCGATGGGAACGCCCACCAGCGCCGCCACCACGGCGCTGGCCAGCACCAGCACCAGCGTGTGCGGGAACATGCGGGCGATGTACTGGCTGACCGGGTAGCCCTGCCGCAAGGAGGTGCCGAAGTCGAACTGCACCGACCGCCAGAGATAGTCCGCGTACTGCACCGCCAGCGGCCGGTCCAGCCCGAGATTTCTGGTGCAGTCGGCCAGGGCCTCGGTGCTCGCCTCGTCGCCCATCATGGCGACGCAGGGGTCGCCGGGCAGGATGCGCATGGCGAAGAAGACGATGCTCATGGCCCCCAGCAGCATCGGGACCGCGATGAGAAGACGCCGCACCGCGTACTGGAACACCGGACTTACTCCATGGGGGGCTCCGGGCGCCCCCCATGCCCCCCGACGCTCGGGCCGCCCCGGCCCAGCCGTGGCGCCCCTCGACTTCGCGTTTCGTTCATGGGCCTCAGTCGACGACCTTCAGCAGCTCCGG
>DASTFB010000058.1 GCA_035709005.1 Candidatus Methylomirabilota bacterium
CGTGTGCCTGGCCAGTGAAGCGGGCAGAGGCTCGCCCGGCTTGGTAATCTCTCGGTACGAGAAGGAGCTGCCCGGCATGGTATCGCTGGACGATCTCGCCCGCATGAACATGGAGTACGTGGAGTCGCTCTACCGCGACTACCGACGTGACCCGGCCTCCGTCGACGAACAGTGGGCCCGCGTCTTCTCGGGCTACGACATGGGCCGGGACGCGACGACGCCGGGGCGCGAGCCCGGCCGGCGCGCCGAGGACGGCATCGGCGACCTGGTGCGGGACCTCGTCCACTCCTACCGGGAGCTGGGACATCTCGTGGCCGATCTGGACCCGCTGGGCCAGAGCCCGCGGCACCATCCGCTGCTCACGCTGGACGAGCTGGGCGTGGGCGCGGATCTGGACCGGGTCGTCGACTGGGCGCCGTTCCGCGGCGGTGAGCGCGGCCCGATCCGGGAGCTCCTCGCCGCGCTCGCCGAGACTTATGGCCAGACGCTCGGGGTCGAGTACATGGGGATCTCGGACCGGCAGCGCCGCGCCTGGCTGCAGGCCCGGATGGAGCCGCGCCGCAACCGGCCGGAGCTCGCGGCCGAGGACCGGCGCAGGCTGTTCGAGCAGCTCCTGGGCGCGGAGATGTTCGAGCACTTCCTGCAGGCGCGCTATCCGGGGCAGCAGCGCTTCTCGCTGGAAGGCGGCGAGTCGCTCATCTCGCTGCTGGACGAGCTGGGCGAGGAGGCGGCGCGGCGGGGCGTGGCCGAGATGGTGCTCGGGATGCCCCATCGGGGCCGCGTCAACGTGCTCGCGCACGTCCTGAACAAGCCCTACGAGATGCTTTTCGTCGAGTTCGAAGGCGCGCCCCTGCCCGAGGACGTCCAGGGCGACGGCGACGTCAAGTACCACCTGGGGTACTCGCACGACCGCCGGACGCGGCGAGGGCGGCCGATCCACCTCTCGCTGAGCCCGAACCCCAGCCACCTCGAGGCGGTGAACCCCGTCGTCGAGGGCATCGTGCGCGCGAAGCAGGGATATCACGGCGACGCCGAGCGCCGGCGCGTGGTGCCCGTGCTGCTCCACGGGGACGCCGCCTTCACGGGCCAGGGGATCGTGTACGAGACGCTCGCACTGTCGACGCTGCCCGCTTTCACCACGGGCGGGACCGTGCACGTGATCATCGACAACCAGATCGGCTTCACGACGTCGCCGCCCGAGTATCTGTTCACGCGCTATCCATCCGATCCGGGCCACATGCTCCACGCGCCGGTGTTCCACGTGAACGCCGATGACCCCGAAGCCGGCGTGCAGGCGGCCCGCCTGGCCATCAACTACCGACAGCAATTCCGGAGTGACGTCTTCATCCACTTCGTCTGCTATCGACGTCACGGCCACAACGAGCTGGACGACCCGACGCTCACCCAACCCGTCGTCTACGAGCAGATCCGCAATCACCCGTCCGTGGTCGAGCTGTACCGCAAGCGGCTGGCCGAGCGCGGCGAGCTCGACGAGACCGAGCTGCGCCGGCTTCGCGAGCGGCGCCGGTCCCGGCTGGACACCGCGCTGCAGACGGCCCGACGCGACAAGCCGCGCCAGCAGATCTTCGCCTTCGGCGGCGTGTGGAGCGGGCTGGGGTGGGCCGGCGACGACTGGAGCGCCGACACGCGCGTCGACCGGACGGCCCTCCTGCACATCGCGGACGCCCTGTGCCGTTTGCCCGAGGACTTCACCCCGCATCCGCGCGTCAAGAAGCTCTTCGAGGAGCGGCGGGAGCGTATCCAGGGCGGCGCGGGCATCGACTGGGCCACCGCCGAGCTCCTGGCGTTCGGCAGCCTGCTGCAGGCCGGGATTCCCGTCCGGCTGTCCGGCCAGGACTCCGTCCGGGGCACCTTCACGCAGCGCCACGCCGCCGTCTTCGACGCCCGGGACGGGCGTCAGCACGTGCCCCTCAACCACATCGCGCCCGGCCAGGCAGCCTTCGAGGCGGTGAACAGCGCCCTCAGCGAAGCGGGCGTGCTGGGATTCGAGTACGGGATGGCCACCGCCGACCCCCGTCGCCTGGTCGTGTGGGAGGCGCAGTTCGGCGACTTCATCAACAGCGCCCAGGTCGTGGTGGACCAGTTCATCGTGAGCGCCGAGTCGAAGTGGCAGCGGATGAACGGCCTCGTGCTGCTCCTGCCGCACGGCTACGAGGGGCAGGGACCCGAGCACTCCAGCGCGCGGCTCGAACGATTCCTGCAGCTGGCGGCCGAGCGCAACATCCAGGTCGTGTACCCCACGACCCCGGCCCAGATCTTCCACGCGCTGCGACGCCAGATGCTGCGGCCGTTCCGCAAGCCGTTGATCGTGATGTCACCGAAAAGCCTCCTGCGTCACCCGCGGGCGGTCTCCACGCTCGACGAGCTGGCCACGGGCTCGTTTCGTCTGGTGCTGGATGACGATGCGGCCCGCGATGCCGCCGGTGTCCGGCGCCTGGTGCTCTGCTCGGGCAAGCTCTTCTACGCGCTCGACGCCGCGCGGGCCGCCCGGCCGGACGGCGGTTCGGCCATCGTCCGCGTCGAGCAGCTGTACCCCTATCCGGCCGGCGAGCTCGAGAGCGTGATTCGCCGCTACGCTGCGGCAACCGATGTCGTCTGGGCCCAGGAAGAGCCGGCCAACCAGGGCCCGTGGCGATTCGTCCAGCCGCTCCTCACCGAGGCGCTGGGTCCCCAGCGACGGCTCGCGTATGTCGGCCGGGACGAGGCGGCCAGCCCGGCGACGGGGAACTACCTGGTCCACCAGGACGGAGAGGCCGCGATCGTCGAGCGGGCGCTCGGAAAGTGAGGGCCGCAGCGTGATCGATGTCACGATTCCTCCGCTGGGCGAGTCCGTGACCGAGGCGGTCCTCGCCCGATGGCTCAAGCAAGACGGCGAGCACGTCCGGGCCGACGAGCCGATCCTGGAAATCGAGACCGAGAAGGCGGCGATGGAGATCGTGGCGGAGGCCAGCGGCCGGCTCACGATCCTGCAGCCGGCCGGCGCCCGCGTCACGGCGGGCGCCGTGGTGGCGCAGATCGCCGAGGCCGCAGCCGCTCCGGCGCCCTCTCGGCCGGCCGAGCGAACTCCGCCCCCCGCGCCGGCCCCGCCGCCCGTCGAGACCCAGCCCTCGATGGCGGCAGCCCGCCCAGACGCCGAGGCGCGGGCGGAGGCGCCGACTGCGGCTCCCGCGGCGCCGGTGGCGCGCCCGGCGCCGCCGCCACCGCCCCGCGGACCGGCCGGCGACGGCGGGCGCGACGGCGAGCCGGCCCGGCCCGTCGAGGCGGAGATCGAGCGCGTGCCCATGACCGAGATCCGCCGGACCATCGCCACGCGGCTGGTCGAGGCGCAGCGGCAGGCGGCCATCCTCACCACCTTCAACGAGGTGGACCTCGGCGAGCTGCAGGCGGTCCGGGCGCGCTACCGCGAACGGTTCCGGGCCAAGCACGGCGTCGACCTCGGCCTGATGTCCCTCTTCATCCGGGCCACCGTGCTCGCCCTGCGGGAGTTCCGGGTCCTCAACGCCCGGATCGAGGGGACCGATATCCTCCATCATCGCCGCGTGCACATGGGCGTGGCGGTGGCCACGCCCCGCGGCCTGGTGGTGCCGGTCATCCGGAACGCCGACACGCTGACCGTCGCCGAGCTGGAGCGGGCCGTCGGCGATCTCGCGGAGCGGGCGCGCCAGGCGAAGATCAAGCCGGACGACCTCACGGGCGGCACCTTCAGCATCACCAACGGCGGGGTGTTCGGCTCGCTCTTGTCCACGCCGCTGCTCAATCCGCCCCAATCCGGAATCCTGGGAATGCACAAGATCCAGGAGCGACCGGTCGCCGCCGGCGGTCAGGTGGTCGTTCGCCCCATGATGTACGTCGCGCTCTCGTACGACCACCGGCTCGTCGACGGCGAGCAGGCGGTGCGCTTTCTCGTCCGGGTGAAGGAGCAGCTCGAGGACCCGGCTCGAATGCTGCTCGACGTGTGACCGGCTTGGTGCGAACCTTCCACATCGGAGGCGAGCGATGATCCCCGGCCTGGCTCCCGTTCTTCCCAATTTCACTGACCTCGTGGCGGCGCGGGGTCAGGGCGCGTTTCTCTACGACACCGGCGGCCGTCGCTACCTCGATTTCACCTCCGGGATCGGCGTGACCAATACGGGGCACTGTCACCCGCGGGTAGTCGAGGCGATCCGGGAGCAGGCGGGCCGGCTGCTGCATGCGCAGATCAACGTGGTCTTCCAGGAGCCGATGATTGCCTTGATCGGCGAGCTGCGGCGCGTCGTCCCCGAAGGGCTCGACACGTTCTTCTTCGCCAACGGCGGCGCGGAGGCGGTGGAGGCCAGCGTCAAGCTCGCTCGCCGGGCGACGGGGCGCCCCAACGTCATCGTCTTCCAGGGGGGCTTCCACGGCCGGACGCTGGGCGCGGTCAGCCTCACGACCTCGAAACGCATAGTCCGGGCCGGCTACCAGCCGCTCATGGCGGGCGTGGTCCCGGCCCCCTTTCCATATGCCTACCGCTATGGCTGGGCCCCCGACGCCACGCTGGCCTGGTGCCTGCGCGAGCTGCGCCACCTGCTGGAGACCCAGACGGCACCCGAAGACACGGCCGCCATGCTCGTCGAGCCCGTCCTCGGCGAGGGCGGGTACGTCGTGCCGCCGGCCGGCTTTCTGCCCGCCCTCCGCGAGATCTGCGACGAGCACGGCATCCTGCTCATCACCGATGAGGTGCAGACAGGGTTCGGTCGTACGGGACGGTTCTTCGCCGTCGAGCATTCGGACACGCGCCCCGACATCCTGATCATGGCGAAAGCCATGGCTTCCGGCCTGCCCTTGAGCGCCATCGCCGCCCGGGCGGACCTCATGGCCCGGTGGCCGGCCGGCTCGCACGGCACGACATTCGGCGGCAACGTGCTGTCCTGCGCCGCCGCGGTGGCCACGATCGGCGTGCTCCGGGACGAGAAGCTCATCGAGCACGCGGCGAGCATGGGCGAGCGCCTCATGGAGCGGCTGCAGAGCGTGCAACACGACCACCCGGCGATCGGAGACCTCCGCGGCCTCGGCCTCATGGTTGGGATCGAATTCCGGGATGTCGCTGGCGCCTCGGCCGGCGAGCTGGTCAAGCGCGTGCAGCGCACGTGCCTCGAGCGAGGCCTTCTCCTGCTCACCTGTGGATATCGAGAGCACGTGATCCGGTGGTTGCCCCCGCTCGTGGCCACGGGGGACGAGATCGACGAGGCGGTCGAGATCTTCACCGACGCGCTGCGCCGCGTGCGTTCGTGAGGATCTGGCCGGCGCTTACCGCCATCGCCGTGGGACTCTTGTCCCTCGGCGCATCCGGCGCCTGGTCACCAGCGTCGGCGCCGCTGGTCGCCGTGGGCGACGTGACCGACACCGCCGCCGTCCTGTGGGCTCGCGGGCCTACGGCCGGGCCGCTGAGGCTCGAGCTCACCACCGCCGAGCCGGCGTGGCGGCGCAGTCTGGTCATCGAGCCGTGGCCCGGGCGCGACCTCACGGCGCGCGTGAGGCTCGACGCCCTGACCCCCGGCACCCGTTACGACTATCGGCTCCACGCCGGCGCCGCCGCCGTCACCGGGCACTTCGTCACCGCGCCGGCGCCGGATCGCCCGGCGCCGCTCCGGCTGTTGTGGAGCGGGGACCTGGGGGCCCGAGGCTTCTGCCGGCCCACCGAGGGCGGGTACGCCGTCTTCGACACGATGGCCTCGCGGCGGCCGGAGCGCTTCCTCTTCCTGGGCGACACGATCTACGCCGATCATCGATGCGCGGGCGACGGGATCGTGCCCGGGGGCGACTTCGTGGCGCGGACGCTGGCCGAGTTCCACGCCAAGCATCGGTACGCCCGGCAGGACCCGGCCATGCAACGCTTCCTCACCGGCACCGCGGTCTGGGCCACCTGGGACGACCACGATGTGCGGAACAACTTCGCCGGTCCCGAGGAGGAGCTGATGGCGGTCGGCCGGCAGGCGTTTGTCGACTACTGGCCCATCGATACGCCGGCCGGCGAGCCGCGCCGCCTCTATCGGCGGTTCCGTCACGGCTCGCTCGCGGAGATCTTCATCCTGGACACGCGGCAGTATCGGAGCGGGAACTGCCGGCGCGACGGCCCTGACAAGACGATGCTGGGCGAGCGCCAGCGCCGCTGGCTGACGGAGGGGTTGGCCACGTCGAGCGCCCTCTGGAAACTCGTCGCCTCCAGCGTGCCCGTGTCCATCACGAAGGGCTGGCCGTGCGGCGACTCGTGGGCCGCCGCCGACCTGCTCGTGCTCACCACCGGCTTCGCGGACGAGCGCGACGCGATCCTGCACGACCTCCGCGACCGCGGCGTCGCGAACGTCGTATTCCTGGTGGCCGACGTGCACTTCGCCCTGGTCGCCGCCCACGAGCCCTGGTCCGGCTTCCGCTTCTACGAGCTGATCGCCGGCCCGCTGGCGGCGCGGCCCAAGCGCTCGCGGACGCCGGATGGCGACCTCGGCTCTCGCGTCCTCTTCGCCGCCGGCGGCAGGGCGACGTTCGGCGAGGTCGAGATCGAGCCGCACGCGCTCACGGTGCGGATCTTCGACGGCGCTGGCTCGTTACTGTGGGACCGCCGCCTGATTCCCGCCGCGACGCCGACGCCGCGCCCGGCCGGCACCTCGGGGGCGGGCGAAGGGAGCCGGCTATGACCCGCCGTCCGCCCCCTCCGCCGCAGCCGCCGCCACCCCCGCAGCCGCCCCGGCCGCCCGATCCGCCGTCGCCGCCGCCACCGCCCGGTCCGCCGACCCCGCCACCCCCGGCGCCGCCGCCGCCCGTCGCCTGAACGGTCCCGCGGCGCGGCGTCCCGATCGAAGTCCCGCTCCACGAGCCGAGCGGTTATCATGCAGCCATGGCTCGTCCCAGTGCTGACACACGCCGCCGCCGGGCGCGTCGTCGAACGGCCGCGGCAGCCTCCAGGCTGCCGGCGCCGACTGCTGCGCCCGACATTCCGGAGTCGATAGAGCCGGAGCGTATTGCCGAGCCCTCCGCCCCCGGGCCGATCCCGGCTGCGCCCAGCATCGCCGCGCCCACCGTGGCCGAGCCGGGGAGCGCCGAGCCCACCGTGCCCGCCGCGGCCGTGAGCGAGCCCACGGCGCCTGCGGAGCCTGAGGTCCCGTCGGGCGTCCCAGAGCTGCAGGTCCCCCTGGCGACGCCGGAGCCGGCGTTCGCCGCGCGGGTAACGCCGCCCCCGCCCCCGCCGCCGCTGCCCTCGACGCGCCGGGCCGTCTTCTTCGACGTCGAGAACACGAGCCGGGCCGAGCACGTCGGTCAGATGCTCGAGCATCTCGCCATCGATCGCGTCGGCTGCCGCACCGAGTTCGTCGCCGTCGGCAACTGGCGCGTCATCGGCCCGGACACCGGGCGTCTGCTCGCCCACCACGGCGCCCAGCTCGTGCACAGCGCGCCCTCCACCGGCGTCCGCGACTGGAGCGACCTGCGGATCGCGGTGAGCGCAGGGGTCTGGATGGCCGGGGCTCGTCCCGGTGACATGCTGGAGATCGTCTCCGAGGACCGGGCGTTCGACGCCGTGGGCGACGTGGCCGTGTCGCTGGGCATCGCCTTCCGCCGGATCTCGTACCGGGCGCTCACGGGCGCCCCGGCGGTGGCGGAGGCCAAGACGCAGTCAGCGGCCGAACGCTCACGCCGCGGCCGCGGCCGACGCCCTGGGCATCGGGAGCCCGCTGCCCACCACGCACCGGCGCACGGCCGGCCCGCGACCCCGGCCGCGGTCCCCGAGGGCGAGGCGGGAGCGCACACGGCGCCGCACGACGAGGTCGTGGAGCTGGTGCGGGAGCTGGCCCGGCGTTCCCCCAGCGGGAGCGTGCTGATCGACACCGTGGCCAATGCCCTCAAGACGCGCGGGTTCAGCCGCCCGCCGGGCTCGCCGAGGCTCATCACGCGGCTCAGGCGGATGCGCGACCTGTCGGTCAGCCCGACCGGGATGATCTCGCTGGCTGAGCCATCGACGGATGGCCGTCAACCGCAGGCATTCGAGGCACCGGCCACCGTCGAGCCCACCGCCGCGTCGGCCGAGGCCGGCGCGCCTCAAGCGCAGAAACGGCGGCGCCGCTCCCGCCGTGGCGGGCGGCGACGTCGGCGAGGCCCCGCCTCCGCCCCGGCCCCTGGCAGCTGAGCCGGTAATGCGCGAATCGTTCCGCGAGACGCTGGCCCGCCTCGACGCCGACGGCATGATGCTCAGGATCGCCAAGGACGTCGATGCCCGCCACCTCTCTGCGCTGGTGGTGAAGGCCGACCGTCCGGTGCTGTTCGAGCGCGTGCGCGGCTTCGACGTCCGCGTGGCCGGGGGCCTGTTCTGGAACCGGCAGCGCCTGGCTGCCGCGCTGGGCTGGGCGGAGAACGAGCTCGGCACGCGCTTCGCCGCCGGCCTGCGCCGGATGATGGACCCCGTCATGGTCGAGGCGGGGCCCGCCCAGGAGGTGGTCCAGACCGGTCGGGCAGTCGACCTGACCGAACTGCCGATCCCGCTGCTCGCCGAGAAGGACGGCGGTCCCTACATCAGCGCCGGGGTCGTGATGGCCAGGAGTCCCGACCGCGGGCTCAATGCCGGCGTGTACCGGCTCATGTATCGCTGCCGCGACGAGACGGGCATCGACCTGGTGACGGTGTCGGACCTGCGCCGGCTCTACGAGCGCTGCCTGGCGGAAGGCCGGCCTCTGCCCATCACGGTCTCGCTCGGGGTCCACCCGCTGGAGATCCTGAGCGCCGCCTACAAGGCGCCGCCCGGGGTGAGCGAGATGGCCATCGCCGGAGGCCTGCACGGCGCGCCGGTCCCTCTGCTCGCCGCCAGGACCGTCGACGTGCCGGTCATCGCCGACGCCGAGATCGTGCTGGAGGGCCAGCTGCTGCCGATCGGCTGGAGCGAGGACGAGGGCCCCTTCGGGGAATTCGCCGGCATGTACGGAGACCTCAAGAGCAACCCGGTGTTCAAGGTCACGGCCGTCACGCGGCGGCGCGAGCCGGTCTTCCACCTGCTGCAGATGCCGTGGGAGAACGCCTGGCTGGGGGCGGCCGCTACCGAGGCCCAGGTCTGGAACGTCCTCAAAACGGCGGGGGTGGACGTGGTACAGGTCGCGGTCACCGAAGGCAGCGCCTGCCGCTGGTCGGTGATGGCGTCGATCCGCAAGCGGGCCGGCGGCGGCAAGAACGCGCTCATGGCGATCCTGGCCCTGCCCGACACCAAGCACGCGCTGGTCGTGGACGAGGACGTCGACATCCTGGATCCGGTCCAGGTGGAGTGGGCGCGGACGTTCCGCGTTCAGGCCGACAAGGACGTCATCATCTTCAGCGGTGCCCAGGCCAAGCACGTCGATCCCAGCGTGCGCCCCTGGGAGCTCGCCCAGGGGCAGCTTCCCATGACGGCCAAGATGGGCATCGACGCCACGATCCCCGAGGGCATCCCGCCCGTGTACTACGAGCGGATCAAGCACGCCTGGGTCGACGAGGTGAAGCTCGAGGACTATCGATGACGGGCGAGGCCGTGGTGGCGCGGATGACCGAGCTGTTGCGGGCCCGGCCGCGCACCTTCTACGAGCTCCTGCGCGAGCTGGACGAGGTGGAGTACCGGACGATCCTGCAGGCCTGGGGGACCCTCCGCGAGGGCAAGGCGCTGGGCCGGGACGACCACGGCCGCTACCTGATCCGCACGGAGTAGACGACGCCTCCCGCCGCCCCGAGCGAGAGCGCGCTCTCGCCGTTCCGCAAGTGGATGACGACCGTCACCGTGATGCTCATCACGGTGATGCAGATCCTCGACACCAGCGTGATCAACGTGGCGCTGCCCCACATGCAGGGGGCGCTGTCGGCCGGCGTGGAGGAGATGGCCTGGGTTCTCACCTCCTACATCGCGGCCAACGCCATCATCATCCCGGCGACCGGGTGGCTGACCACGTTGCTCGGGCGCAAGCGCTTCTTCCTGATCTGCACGACGCTGTTCACCGTCAGCTCGCTCCTGTCCGGCCTGGCCCCGAATCTCGAGTTCCTGGTCCTCATGCGCGCCATCCAGGGGCTGGGCGGCGGCCCCATCATTCCCATGGCGCAGGCGCTCATGTGGGAGATCTTTCCGCTGCGGCAGCGCGGCATGGCCATGGCCGTCTGGGGCACGGGCGTCATGATGGGACCGATTCTGGGCCCGACCGTCGGCGGCTGGATCGTCGACGACTGGTCGTGGCGGTGGATCTTCTACATCAACCTGCCCGTCGGCGTCCTCGGCTTCATCATGGGGATCATCTTCCTGTTCGACTCGCCGCACACGCGCCGGCCGGGCCGGGTGGACGTCATCGGGCTCGTCCTGATGCTGATCGGCTTCGGCTGCCTGCAGCTCGTGCTCGACTGGGGTGAGCAGGAGGACTGGCTGGACTCCGACCTCATCGTCGCCCTGGGACTGGTGGCGCTGGTCGCCATCTTCGCCTTCGTGGTGCGCGAGCTCACCACCGCGGAGCCCATCCTCGACCTGACCGTGTTCACCGGCCGCAATTTCGCCTTGGGCTCGCTGATCATCGCGCTGGCCGGCTTCACGTTTTACGGCAGCATGCTCCTTCTGGCCCTCTTCACCCAGAAACTGCTCGGCTACGATGCCTGGACTTCGGGGCTGGTGCTGGCCCCCGGGGGGTTCGGCAACATGATCTCGCTGGTCACCGCCGGCCGGCTCGTGGCGCGGGTCGACCAGCGTCTGCTCCTGGCCGGCGGCGCCGTGCTCAACGTGATCGCCCTGACGTGGATGGCCCACCTGAGCCTGGGCATGGATTACTGGAGCCTGGCCTGGCCGCGCTTCCTCCAGGGCCTCGGCATGGGGTTCGTGTTCGTGCCCTTGCAGACGCTGGCGCTGTCCACCGTCCGCCTCGATCGGCTCGGCAACGCCACCGCGGCCTATAACGTGGTCCGCAACGTGGGCGGCAGCATGGGCATCGCCATCATCACCACCCTGCTGGCCCGCCGCAGCCAGTACCACCAGGAGACGCTGGTGTCCAACATCGATCTGACGAGCGGGATGGCGGCGGCCCGGCTGGCCGAGTGGGCGGCGCACTTCGCCGCCCAGGGCTCGGACACCGTCACCGCGGGGCGGCAGGCGCTGGTCGCCCTCTACCGCGAAGCCGTGGACCAGGCTCAGCTCCTGGCCTTCGCCGACGACTTCCGCCTGCTGTCCTGGCTCTTCGTGCTGATCCTCTTCCTGCTGCCGCTCATGCGGCGGGTGCGGCTGGAGGACGCGGAGCGGAGGACGGCCGCGGAGGCGCCGGCGCGGGTGCAAGGCCTGCCCAGCCCGAAACAGTAGCCCGCTCGGCGGTCTCCGTGCGCGGCCGGAGCGGCTGTGATACCGTCCGCCCATGCCGTCCGGTCTCGTGGAGCTGGACGAGCTGCGATTGCTCGTCGTCGTGGACAACGAGACGGACACGCTGTCCAGCATCGCGGACGACGTGCCGCAGCTCAGCGAGCTGGCGCACCTCGTCTCGCGCCTGCCGGCCAGCCGGCACTACGAGGGACACCCCTGCAAGGTCGTCTTCGACCGCCTCTGCTGCGCCGGTCACGGCCTGTCGGTGCTGGTCACCGCCCGCCGCGCCGACCGGGAGCACACGTTGCTCTTTGACGTGGGGCCCTACGGCGACCTCTGGAAGAGCAACGCCGCCCGGCTCGGCATCGACCCGGCGAAGATCGAGGCCGTGTTCCTGTCGCACTGGCACGCCGACCACAGCGGCGCCTTGCCCGAGGTCGTCGCGGCCGTCGCCGAGGCGCGCAAACGTGCGGGCCTGCCGGCGCCCCTCGTGGATCTGCACCCCGACCGGCCGGACCAGCGTGGCGTGCTGCTTCCCAGCGGCACCATGATCATGCTCCCGGAGGAGCCCACCTTCGCCGCCATCGAAGCGGCGGGCGGGCGAATCGCGACGCACGCGGACGCCCACCTGCTGTGCGACGGCTTCCTGTTCGGAAGCGGGCTCATCGAGCGGGTCACGGATTACGAGACCGGGCTCGTCGGCCACCATACGTTCCGGGGCGACAAGGGAGAGGCCGACCCGCTGATCCTCGACGAGCGCTTCGTGGCGGCCCGCGTCCGTGGCCGCGGCGTCAGCCTGCTCTCGGCCTGCTCCCACGCCGGCGTGGTGAACGCCTGCCGCGGTGCCCAGACGGCCTTCGCCGACACCCCGATCGACGTGGTACTGGGCGGCTTCCACCTGAGCGGCAAGGCCATGGAGAGCCGCATCCCGGCCACGGTCGGCGATCTCGTCGAGCGAATCCGACCGCGGGTGGTCGCGCCCGGCCATTGCACCGGGTGGCGAGCCAAGACGGCCCTGGCCCAGGCCTTCGCCCCCGGCCGGTACGCGCCCAGCGTGGTCGGATCTCTGTACCTCCTGAAGCCTCCCGGCTCGGGGTAGAGTAAAGGGCGCATGGGCGAGCGTGAAGCGGCGTTCGTGGCCAGCCTCGACGCGCGGGTCGCGCAGATCCTAAAGAGTTGCTCGCGGTGCGGGCGCTGCGTCGAGGTCTGTCCCACTGTGGGGCCCGCCGGGATCGACGCCAGCGATCCCGGCGCCGTCGTCGCCGAAGTCCTCGACGTGCTGCGGGGCGACGGGGCGCCGGGCAGTCGCGGGTCCCGGTGGGCCGAGACGTGCACGGGCTCGGGCCGCTGCCTCACCGCCTGCAACGACGGCGTGAACCCGCGCTTCATGCTGGCCATGACCCGCGTGAAGCTCAACGAGCGCAAGACGGAGGCCGAGCGCCACGCCACGGGGCAGAAGGCCTTCCACGCGATGTCCCAGGGGGTCCGCGTGCTGTCGCGGCTGCAGCTGCCGCTGGCCTTCGTCAGCGACGTCACCCGCTCGGCGCAGGCCACCGAGCGCGTGCCCGCCGACGTCGTCATGTATTTGGGCTGCAACGTGCTCAAGACGCCGCACATCGCGCTGCTCTGCCTGGACGTCCTGGATCGGATCGGGACGCGCTACAAGGTCCTGGGCGGGCCGGCCAACTGCTGCGGGGTCATCCAGTTCCGCGCCGGCGACACGCGGAACGCCGGCCGGGTCGGAGGCAACACCGTCGCCGGGTTCGCCGCCACCGGCATCCCCCGGGTGCTGACGTGGTGCCCCACCTGCAACATCCAGCTGGGCGAGGTCGTCATGCCGTCCACGAACCCGGGCTTCGCCCTCGAGCACGTCGTGCCCTACATCGCCGACCGGCTCGACCGGCTGCGCCCGCACCTGGTGCGGCCGGTGCTCAGGCGGGTGGCGCTGCACGAGCATCCCGGCGTGGCCGGCGTCACCGAAGGCGT